>NZ_SMLA01000065.1:0-32885 GCF_004349225.1 Saccharopolyspora karakumensis | reverse complement strand
ACCTGCTCACGGCGTTGATCGAGGTGTCCGAGGACGAGGACCGGCTCAGCGAGGGCGAGCTGATCTCGATGGTGTTCCTGCTGCTGGTGGCCGGTCACGAGACGACGGTGAACCTGATCGGCAACGGCATCCTGGCGCTGCTGACCAACCCGGACCAGTTCGCCGCGCTGCGCGCGAACCCGGACCTGGTGGACGGCGCGGTGGAGGAGATGCTGCGCTTCGACGGCCCGCTCATGCACACCACCTTCCGCTTCACCACCGAGCCGATCACGATCGGCGGGATCGAGATCCCCGCGGGCGAATTCGTCTGGGCGGGACTGGCCGCCGCCAACCGCGACCCGGAGCGCTTCGTGGACGCCGACTCGTTCGACATCTCCCGGGACGCCCAGGGGCACCTGGCCTTCGGGCACGGCATCCACTTCTGCCTCGGCGCTCCGCTGGCCCGGATGGAGGCGCAGATCGCGCTGCGCGGTCTGATCGCGCACTTCCCGGACCTGACGCTGGCCACCTCGCCGGAGGAGCTCGGCCGCCGGAACTCCAGCCTCATCCACGGGCTCCGCGCGCTCCCGGTCCGCCCGGCTTCTCGTCCGTGAGGAGGAGGTGGGGCTCGTCCCCACGTGCCTACGGTGGGCCGATGCTCACCTCGTGGCGTCCCGACCAGCGGCTGGCGCTCGACGGCGTCGCGGCCGTGCTCGTGCTCGTCCTCGCTGCCGGCGCGTCGCTGAGCGCGCTGCGCGGCGCGGCACCGTGGCTGTGGATCGCCACGGTGATCGCGCTCATCGGGCTCGCGGTGTGCGTGGCGCTGCGCAGGATCCGGCCGTTCGCGACGCTGCCGGTGGCCAGCGCCTGCATGCTCGCGCTGGTCGTCCTGCCGGACCTGCCCTGTGGCGTTCCGCCGGTGCTGCTGCCCTTCACCGCCATCTACCCCGTGCTGCTGTACTCGGTGATCGCCTACACCGACCACCAGGTGCTTCCCGTGGCCTGCGGGCTGATCGGATCGGCGCTGGTGGTGGTCCGGACGGTGGTGAGCTTCCCGGGTGCCGGGGCGCCGCCGGTCGTGCTCGGGGCCGTCGCGGTCGCCTCGGTGCTCTCGGCGTGGGTGCTCGGGCGGTACCGGCGGATCCGGGTGTCCTACGTGCGCGCGATGGAGGAGAACGCCGAGCGCGCCGTGCAGCTGCGGCAGGAGCAGGTGCGCGCGGCGATCGCGGCGGAGCGGCGGTTGATCGCCCGAGAGATCCACGACGTGGCGGCGCACTCGCTGGCGGTGGTGCTCACCCAGGCCGACACCGCGCGCGTGCTGTTCGACCGCGATCCCGAACGCTCGCGCGCGATGCTCGCGACCGCGCTGGAGGTGGGCCGTGACGCGATGCAGGAGATGCGCGGGATGCTCGGAGTCCTGCGTTCGGGTGACGACCCGGTGAGTGGGGACCAGGACCGCGATCTCGGCTCGCTGATCGGTTCCTTCCGCGAGGCCGGGGCGGACGTGGAGCTGCGCAGCTCCGGGACCAGGCACGATCTCGGAACCGCCGAGCGGCACGCGGTGTACCGGGTGGTACAGGAGTCGGTCACCAACGCTCTCAAGCACGTCGGACCGGAGGTGAGGTGCCGGATCTTCCTGGACTGGGAACCGCAGCGGCTTACCGTGATCGTGACGGACGACGGCCCCGGGACCGCCGACGACCTCACCGCGCGCGGTGGGTTCGGCCTGGTCGGGATGGCCGAGCGGATGCGGCAGATCGGAGGGCGATTCGTGGTGCGCAGCGAGCCCGGTGCGGGCACGACCGTGCGGGCCGAGTTCGATTGGGGGGAGCGGTGACCGCGATCCGCGTCGTCGTCGCCGACGACCAGGAGCTGATCCGCTCCGCTCTCGGGATCGTGCTCGGCCTGCACGAGGATGTCGAGGTCGTGGCCGAGGTGGATTCGGGTGCGGCGGCGGTGGAGGCCTGCCGCAGGCACCGGGTCGACGTGGTGCTGATGGACATCCGGATGCCCGGGATGGACGGCATCGCCGCGACCGAGCTGATCACCGCCGAGCAGCCGGAGACCCGGGTGCTGATCCTGACGACCTTCGACCTGGACGAGAACCTCTTCGCCGCGCTGCGGGCCGGCGCGGGCGGTTTCCTCACCAAGGACACGCCGGGGGAGGAGGTCGCGGCCGCCGTGCGGGAGGTCCACAAGGGACATTCGATCGTCTCGCCGCGCGCCACCCGAACCCTGCTGGAGGTGGCCCGTCGGGCCGCGCCGCGCGGTCCGGACCCGCGCTGGGAGTCGCTGACCGGACGGGAGCGGGACGTGCTCGCGGCCCTGGCCCGCGGGTCGTCCAACGCCGAGATCGGCGCCGAGCTGCACCTGGCGGAGACGACGGTGAAGACCCACGTCGCGGCGATCCTGCGCAAGCTGGACGTCCGCGACCGGCTGCACGCGGTCATCTGGGCCTACGACAACGGCGTCGTCTGAGGGCTCGTTCCTGGATCGTCCGCGGGGTCTCCGAAATCTCCTCCTCGAGGAGGAGAAGGTCTCTTCACCGCGGTGGAGGTCGCGCGCCGCCGGAATCACGACCATTGTCGGTATGACTGAACAACGAAATGTCGCACGAGGTTTCGTCCTCGTCGGTGGTGCTCTGCTGGTGCTGGTCGCGTCGGTGTGCGCGATCACGGGTGCGGTCAGCCCGATGGCCGACCCGTCCGACTTCTTCGCCTCGGCCTTGACCCTGCTGCCGCAGCCGGCCGCGAACCTGGTGGTCGCGGTGATCGGTGCGGTGACCGCGGCGACCGCGCTGGTGTCCTCGGGCCGTGCTGCCGTCCCGCTGCGGGCGGCGTCGATCGTCGGACTGCTGGTGCTGCTCGGTCCGGGCGTGCTGTCCGCTGTCGGCTACTTACCGTTCCTCCTCGTCTCGGCGCTGGCGGGAGATCCGGAGCCGCTGCGGAAGTACCTGTCGGTGGCCCTGGTGCTCCAGCTGGTCGTCGTCGCGCTCGTCGTGACGATGCTGTGGACGTGGATCGAGCGGGGGGTGCGCGGTGGTCGAGCGGCGTCGTCGGGCCGAGGACGGCTGTGGACGTGGATCGCCATCGCCGTGCCGCTCGCGTACGCCGTGAGCCGGGTGCTGATGGCGATCGGGTTCCCCGGCCTGTCGATGGAGAACTCCAGCGCCGCGGGCGGTCTCGGCCTCGCAGCGGCCGCTGCGGGCGGTGCTGTCCTGACCTGGGGGCTGATCTGCCCGTGGGGTGAGCGCTTCCCGCGCTGGGTGGTCGGGCTGGCAGGCAGGCCGGTGCCGGTGCGGATGGCGGTGCTGCCCGCGCTCTTCGTCGCCGTGCTGGTGATGGCGGGCAGCAGGCTGCTGGTGCTGCAGGCGCTCGCCGACAACCCCGGGATCCCGAACCACCCGCTGGTCTGGCTGCCGATCGCGCTGTGGCCGCTGTGGTCGGTCGCGCTCGCCGCCGCGGCGATGCACTACCGGTTCCGCCGGGCGCGGTCGCGGTGGAGGTCGTCCGATGAACGTCCTCGCAAGGCCGCGCCCGGCGGCCGGATCAGCGCAGCGCGATGATCGTGTACGGGCCGACGTCGCGCTTGACGAAGGCCGGGGAGTCGAAGAGCTCGCGGTCGAAGTAGACGTGGTAGTCGCGCACGTTCGGGTTCTGCGGGAACGCATCGCCCTTGAGCTGCAGGGCGAGGTCGCCCTCGTGCTCCGGCGGGGGCTCCACCTCGGAGTAGCGGCTCTGCGGGTTGTCGAGGATGAACGCGTTGGGGTTCTTGAACTTCGAGCCGCGCAGCATCCGCAGCAGCTCCTCGCTGCTGCCGGCCTTGGCCCAGCGCTCGATCTCGGCAGCCCGGTCGTCGTAGTCGGCCAGCGGGTTGGCGTAGTGCGGCGTCTCCTGCTGGAAACCCCAGTACGGCTGGAAGGACATGAGCTTGTAGTCGGTGCTCAGCAGCACGTTCTGGTCGGGCTCGCGACCCGTGAGCGCGGCGACCGCGCGGATCTCGTCGTCGAACCAGGAACCGCGCTGGCCGGGATCCTTGTTGCCCTTGGCGTTGTCACCGGTCGGGTAGTAGTCGGTGTAGGCCTGCTCGGTGTAGCCGAGGAGCTTGTCGCTGATCGCCTCCTGGGTGACGCTCACCGCGCCGATCAGGCCGAGCGCGCAGGCGACGAGGCTGATCTGCACCGCGTACCGCGGGTCGATCCTGCGCCGCAGGTAGCCGATGAGCTCCAGCAGGCCGAGCACGCCGGCGACCGCGAGCGTCAGTTCCAGGACGACGTTGAGCCGGAACGCCAGCAGCGTCGTCTTGGCCAGCAGGGCGAGCGTGGACAGCGCGAACCAGCCGTAGATCGCCAGCACGATCGCCAGCATCGACGCGGCGATCTCGCTGTGGCGGCAGCGCAACAGCAACCACACGAAGCCCGCCAGGCACAGACCGCCGAACGCGGTCGCCTCGGTCATCGGCACCGGAAGGAACGCGCCGTCCTCGGGCAGGTAGTGCTGCGCGGCGCTGCGCGGGTTGTTGAGCAGGAAGCCGGTGGACAGCAGGTAGGGCAGCCACACCAGCAGGGCGATCACGAGGCTGACCACGCCGATCGGCAGCAGCCGCAGGAACAGCTGCTTGACCACCGGTCCCGCGCCCGCGCCCTGGCGGACCCGCTGCACGCCGGTGATCAGCGCCATCAGCATGATCATCGCGACGGCGAAGCCGAAGTGCAGCGTGTAGGTGATCGCGGCGAAACCGACGTAACCGCCGATGCAGATCAGCGTCCAGCGCGGCTCGCCCTCGGGCGTCCGCAGCGCGCGCCAGGCCAGCACCGCCACCGGCAGCAGCCACGCGGCCGACGGCCAGGCGTAGGGCTCCACGATGCCGTGCAGCATGCCCGACAGCGCGGTCACGACGGCGGCCAGCAGCGCGAGCCGGCGACGCAGCACCACGCTCCAGAGCGTGAACGCCACGACGGCGGTCACCGCGACCCAGCACAGCGCGTAGAGCTTGTAGGCGGCCCAGCCCTCCCAGCCCAGGAGGTTGGCGAAGCGTCCGCCGAGCCAGAACCAGCCGCTCGGGTAGTAGGGGGCGGTCTCCGCGTAGTTCATGTCGGCCAGGCCCAGCGTCGAGGCCATGCGCGTCATCAGCTGCATGCGGAAGCCGTTGTCGGTGGACGATCCGCCGTAGTAGAAGCGCGTGGACTGCAGGGGGATGGCCAGCGACAACGTGCTGAAGGCGGTCAGCGCGACCCAGGTCGCGGCGAGCTTGCCCCAGCGGCCGATGCGCGTGGCGCGGTATCCGAACGCCAGCAGCGCGAACAGGGCTGCCAGGACGAGTCCGCTGCTGAGCATCGTCAGCGCCTCGGGCGCGTAGCTGGGTTCGCTGATGCTCAGCCGCGCGGCGGCGAACTGCAGCACCAGGCTCACCACTGCGGCGACCGCGGAACCGGCGACCAGTTCGGCTACGGTGTTGCGCAGCGGGAGCCGGACGGCCGAGTTCTGCCGCGGCTCGTCGATCGGGCTCGGTCCGGTCAACTGGGGAGACGGCAGGATTCCCACCACTTCACTCGTCCTTCGGCGTAGCCGACATGAGGGCTCGCGCAGAATAGTTGATGTGGGCCCCTCGCCCGCCCATCGGGTGACCGGGAGGGGCGCGAGGAAACGCTATGGTGACCGGAAAATTTCGCAAGCCGGGCCGGTGGCGGCGAACGCGAGGAGGAGGTCGGCGGGTGTCCGACAGCCCAGTGGACGATCCGGGCACGACACGTGCTCTCCCGGAGCGGGTCGAGCCCCAGGAGGCCGCGCTGCTCTCGGCCCTGACGCCACCCCGCCCGAAGGTGGTGGTCAAGGCCGACCTGCTGCCGGCGATCAGCGCGATCTCGCTGATCGCGTTGCTGGGGTTGCCGATGGGCTGGTTGTGGTCGCGGCTGGCGCCTCCGCAGGAGAGCGTGCTGGGGCGCGGTGGCACCGTGAGCCCGATGCTGGTGGAGAGCTACCACGAGTTCGACGGCATTGCGATCTTCACGCTGCTGGCCTTCGCCGCCGGTCTGCTCACCGCCGCGGTGCTGTGGCGGATCCGCGGAAGGCGCGGCCCGGTCCTGCTCATCGGCGGTGTGCTGGGCTCGCTCGTGGCGTCCTGGCTGGGGATTCAGATGGGCGGTTCGCTCGCGGCCGGGCTCTACCCCATGCCGTCGAACCCGCAGCTCGGCGACCTGATCCCGGTGGCCCCGGAGGTCACCACGATGTGGGTGCTTGTCGCCATGCCGCTGGCGCTCTCGCTCGGCTACGGCATCGCGACGTCCTGGAACGGCTTCGACGACCTCGGGCGACGCTTGCGATAGGTCGGTCCTGGTCCGAACTGACCGGATGAACGGACCCGGGGGCGGTTCGGACCAGAACCGCCCTTGCGCCCGTCACCGCGGACGCAACGAGCCGCCGATCGCGTTCAGCGTCTCCGGGGTGACCGCGCCCGGAACGCCCTGGTCGGCTGCGGCGACGAAGACCACCGAACTCCTGCCGTCGTTGTTGGTGGCCACGGTCGTGACCGCGACCGAGCTAGCGTCGCAGCCCGCCGGGGCGGGCAGGGTGACCCGGGCGTTGATGCGCGTGGCGGGGAGCCCACCGCTGAGCCGCAGCTGCACGGGCGGGGACTGCTCGACGAGCGGGGCGACGCCGTCGCGGGTGAACGCGTGGCCGATGAACGTGCCGATGGCCTCGCCGGCGACGGCGGTGTTGTCCGGACCGAGCCGCGCGCTGGCGCCCGCCATCGCGCGGAAGCTGTTGTCGTCTCCTGGGCAGAAACCCAGTTGCCGGTGCGACACACCGGTGAGCGTGACCGCGTCCTCCGGCGGTCCGACGGCGTGCACGTTCTCCGGGTGCGGGTCGACCTCCCAGTCCCGCGGCACGTCGTAGACGGCTTGGCGCTTGGGCACGGCGACCACCTGCCACCCGGCCACCACGGGCTCCGCCGAGGTCGTGGGCAGCGGGGCGGGCGGCTGCGATTCCGCCTCCTGGCTGCGCAGGCCGACCACCAGCACCGCCGCCATCGCGCCGATCAGCACGACGGCACCGAGCGCGAGGGCGAAGATCAGCCACCCGCGCTTCTTCCTGCGTGGCGACTGCGGCTGCTGGAAGGCGTCGAAGCCCCGGTACTGCCGTTGCGGCTCCCAGTGGCCACCAGGTGAGGACATGCGCCGATCCTAGATCGGGCGGACCCCCTACCGACCCCTGCTAGTTCAGGCTGGGCTGCTGGGCGAACTCGGCCAGCGGCGCCGGAACCGCGCGCAGCTCGCGCAGGAACTCGGCCTCCCGCAGCAGCAGCTTGCGCACGTTGCGCAGCCGGATCAGCGGATCGGTCTCCTCCAGCAGCGTCTGGCGGTCCTCGGTGGTCAGCACGCAGTCGTCGGCCAGCAGGTACGACAGGCCGGCGGAGTCGGAGTCCTCGCCGGGGACTTCGCGGGGTGCGCTGCGCATGCCCGAGGCGTGGTAGCGCTGGTGGGCGTCGCGCGCCCCCGCGGTGAGCCGTTCTCGGCGACCGGGAGTGTCGGGATCCGGTTCGGTGTCGGGCAGCCACTGCACGTGTGCCACCAGGTAGGGCGCGGACTCGCGGTCGATCTGCAGCAGCCGGAAGCGCCGCTCGCCGAAGGCGGTGACGTCGTAGCGCCCGCCGGGCAGCTGCCGGGCCTCGTCGAGCACCGCCGTGCAGCCGACGTCGTACAACGAGTCGACGTTGTCCTCGCCGACCTCCCATCCCTGCCGGATGGTGACCACGCCGAACCGGCGGTCGGGCACGGCTTCGTTGAGCAGGTCCTGCACGAGGTCGCGGTAGCGCGGCTCGAAGATGTTCAACGGAAGGTGCCCGCCCGGGAGCAGCACGGACCCCAGCGGGAACAGCGGCAACGTGTCCAACACGCCTCCCAAACTACTTCGATCGACGCAACGAGGCTGCTCCAAGTGAAACAGGCGATGTTCAGGCCGGGGGACGGAACACCGCGAAAGGGTCGGTCACCTGCAGGTCTCGCGAGGTGAAGCGGAACAGCGCGGGCGGTCTGCCGCCGGAGCGCCCGGCGGGCACGGTGCGACCGGTGGGTTCCAGGACGCCTCGCCGGGACAGCACGCGCTGCAGGTTCGTCGCGGCGACCTGGTAGCCCAGCGCGGCGGAGTAGATCCCGCGCAGCTCGGAGACGGTGAACTCGGCCGGCGCCAGGGCGAACCCGATGTTGGTGTAGGAGAGCTTGGCGCGCAGCCGGTCTCGTGCGGCGAGCACGATCTCCTCGTGGTCGAAGGCCGTCGCGGGCAGGTCGTCGACCGGGAACCAGCGGGTGTCGGCGGGCACCTCGGGGTCGACGTCGGCGGGCACCAGGCACAGGAACGCGGTGGCGATCACCCGCCGGTCCGGCACCCGGACGGGGGCGCTGAACACCGAGAGCTGCTCGACGTGGGAGAGCTTGTGCACGTCGACCTTCTCGGCGAGCTGCCGCCGGATCGACGCCTCGACGTCCTCGTCGGCGGCCAGCCAGCCCCGGGGGAGCGACCAGCGGTGCAGCGCGGGCTCTTTGGCGCGCTGCCACAGCATCACCTGGAGTCGTTCGTCGCGGATCTGCAGGACCCCGGCGAGAACTTCGTGAGCTGCGTCTCTGCCATCCGCGTTTGTCCCGATGTTACGATGTGGCACGTTTTCGATTATAAGGCGAAAACCTCGGGGTCGTTGATCCGGGGTGAGTTGCGGGGTCTCCGGCGCGTCTCGGAGCCCCGGCGAGGAGGACGAGATGGCGACTGCGACGTGGCAGCGGACCGATGCCGGCTACACCGGTGTCGAAGCCGATGCCGCCTGGGCCGAGGAGGTCCGGCGGTTGGCCGAGGAGCGCGACGCCGTGCTGCTGGCGCACAACTACCAGCTGCCCGAGATCCAGGACGTCGCCCACCACACCGGTGACTCGCTGGCGCTGAGCCGCATCGCGGCCAACAGCGATGCGAGCACGATCGTCTTCTGCGGCGTGCACTTCATGGCCGAGACCGCCAAGATCCTCGGCCCGGAGAAGACGGTGATGATCCCCGACGAGCGGGCGGGCTGCTCGCTGGCCGACTCGATCACCGCCGAGCAGCTGCGCGCGTGGAAGGCCGAGCACCCGGGCGCGGTCGTCGTCTCCTACGTCAACACCACCGCGGAGGTGAAGGCCGAGACCGACATCTGCTGCACCTCCTCCAACGCGGTCGACGTGGTGCGCTCGATCCCGGAGGACCGCGAGGTGCTGTTCTGCCCGGACCAGTTCCTGGGCGCGCACGTCAAGCGCGAGACGGGCCGGGAGAACCTGCACATCTGGGCCGGTGAGTGCCACGTGCACGCCGGGATCAACGGGCCGGAGCTGGCCGAGCGCGCCGCCGCCTCGCCGGAGGCGGACCTGTTCATCCACCCCGAGTGCGGCTGCGCGACCTCCGCGCTCTACCTCGCGGGCGAGGGCACCGTGGAGCCGGAGCGGGTGAAGATCCTGTCCACCGGCGACATGCTCACCGCCGCGCGGGACACCGGCGCGCGCTCGGTGCTGGTGGCCACCGAGGTCGGCATGCTGCACCAGCTGCGGAAGGCCGCTCCGGAGATCGACTTCCGCGCGGTCAACGACCGGGCCTCCTGCCGCTACATGAAGATGATCACCCCGGCGGCCCTCCTGCGCTGCCTGCGCGAGGGCGCCGACGAGGTGCACGTGCCCACCGACGTCGCCGATCGCGCGCGGGCCTCGGTGGAGCGGATGATCGCCATCGGCAAGCCAGGCGGTGGCGAGTGACCTGGGAAGCCGGTGCCGACCTGCTGGTCGTCGGCACCGGTGTGGCCGGGCTGACCGCCGCGCTGCGCGCCCGCGAAGCGGGTCTGCGCGTGCTGGTGCTGAGCAAGGACTCGGTCGCGGCCGGCAACACCGGCTGGGCGCAGGGCGGCATCGCCGTGGTGCGGCCGGACGAGCTCGACCCGGGCGACAGCCTGCACAAGCACGTCGAGGACACGCTGACCGCGGGTGTCGGGCTGTGCTCGCCGCAGGCGGTGCGCGACATCCTCGCCGACGGCGCGCAGGCCATCGGCCGGTTGCGCGCGGCGGGGGCGGAGTTCGACGCCGTCGACGGCGCGCTGGCCCGCACCCGCGAGGGCGGGCACCAGGCGTTCCGCGTCATCCACGCAGGTGGGGACGCCACCGGCGCCGAGGTGCAGCGAGCGCTGGTGTCGGCCGTGCGCGGTGGCGGGATCCCGGTGCTGGAGCAGCACTGCGTGGTCGAGCTGCTGCGCGGCGAGGGCGGCGCGATCGCCGGGGCGCTGGCGATGGACTCCGAGAGCCGTCCCGGTGTGCTGCGCGCGCCCGCGGTGCTGCTGGCCACCGGCGGTCTCGGTCAGCTCTACGCCGCGACGACCAACCCCGACGTGTCCACTGCGGACGGTGTGGCGCTGGCGCTGCGCGCCGGGGCGGGAGTGGCGGACCTGGAGTTCGTGCAGTTCCACCCGACCGTGCTCTACGCCGAGGGCGAGGCGCGCGGACGTCGTCCGCTGGTCACCGAGGCGGTGCGCGGTGAAGGTGCGGTGCTGCTGGACGTGCGCGGCGACCGGGTGATGGACGGGGTGCACCCGCTGGGCGACCTGGCGCCGCGCGACGTGGTGTCGGCGGCGATCACCCGCCGCGCGGCCGAGACCGGTGCCGGGCACGTCTTCCTGGACGCCACCGGGATCGCCGGTTTCGCCGAGCGGTTCCCGACCGTGCACGCCTCGTGCCGGGAGGCGGGGATCGATCCGGCGGCCGAGCCGATCCCGGTGGCCAGCGCGGCGCACTACTCGTGCGGCGGCGTGGTGTCCGATGTGGATGGTCGTACCGCGGTGACCGGACTGTACGTGGTGGGCGAGGTGGCCTGCACGGGCCTGCACGGCGCGAACCGGCTGGCCTCCAACAGCCTGCTGGAAGGGCTGGTCGTGGGCGGGCGAGCGGCCTCGGCCGTGGCCAAGGACCTCGGGTGCGGCCTGCTGTCGCGCACGCCGGTGGGCGAGGTCGAGCCGCCCGCGTTCGCGGTCGTCGAGCGAGACCTGCTGCAGCGCACCATGAGCACGCACGCGGGCATCGGCCGCAGCGAGGACGGGATGGCCGAGGCGTGCTCGGTGCTGGACCGCGCCTCCGTGGTCCGTCCACTGCGGACGCGTCAGGCGGTCGAGGACGCGTCGCTGACGCTGACCGCGCAGGCCCTGCTGGCGGCGGCCAGGCTCCGCGCGGAATCGCGCGGTTGCCACCGCCGCACCGACTTCCCGGACACCGACGACCTGCGCTGGCGGCGCAGCACGGTGCTCCGGCTGGACGCCTCGGGGTGGTTGATCCACGCCGAGACCGGAATTGCGAGGACAGCGGCATGACTTTCGACTTCGACGGCGCCCGCGAGATCGTCCGCACCGCTCTGGCCGAGGACCTGCGCTACGGGCCGGACGCCACCACCGAGGCCACCGTCGCGGAGGACGCGGTCGCCGACGCGGGCTTCAACACCCGCACAGCCGGTGTGCTGGCGGGGCTCCCGGTGACGCGCCTGGTGCTCGACGAGGTGCTGGGCGCCGATGCCTACCAGGTGCTCGACGAACGCGCCGACGGCGATCGGCTCGCTCCCGGTGACTGCGCGCTGCGGGTGAAGGCGCCGGTCCGGGGCCTGCTCACCGCCGAGCGCACCGCGCTCAACCTGCTGACCCACCTCTCCGGCATCGCCACGGCGACCTCGGCGTGGGTGGACGCGGTGGCCGGCACGGGATGCAAGATCCGGGACAGCCGCAAGACCCTCCCCGGCCTGCGCGACCTGCAGAAGTACGCGGTCCGCTGCGGTGGCGGCGTCAACCACCGCATGGGCCTGGGCGACGCGATCCTGATCAAGGACAACCACGTGGTGGCCGCGGGTTCCCCGGCCGCTGCCGTCCGGGCCTGCCGCGCGCACGCCCCGGACCTCCCGATGGAGGTCGAGGTCGGTGACCTCGCCGAGCTCGAAGAGGTCCTGGCGGAGAACGTCTCCCTGGTCCTGCTGGACAACTTCACCCCGGACCAGTGCGCCGAAGCGGTGGCGCGCACCCGGGCGCTCTCGCCGGGCACGGAGCTGGAGGCCTCCGGCGGTCTGACCCTCGACGTGGCGGCGGCCTACGCCGGAACCGGCGTCCACTACCTCGCGGTGGGAGCCCTGACCCACTCCTCCCCGTCCCTGGACCTCGGCCTGGACATGTGACCCGAGAACAGCATCGCCCTCCCAGGCCTCGCATTCACCCGGCTGCGCAGTCCCGTTCGAACTTCGCGCGAAAGTCGTATTCCTCTGGTCGGGAGGCGTGTGGGGGCGGTGGGGTCGTTCGCGTTCCGGCATGATCGGGTGGGTGGAACGAGAGGTGCGCGTGGTGGATTCGGCGTTGTTGGGCGGTGCTTCGGCGGCGCGGCGGCCGACCGGTCCGGTGGTGGGACTGCTGGTGGTGGTCGTGTGCCTGCTGGTCGGGCCCGCGGTGGTGACGCTGGCGCTGCTGCCGGTGTTCGGGGTTTCCGCGCTGGCCCTGGTGGGCGGGCCCATGGGGATCGGGACCCAGCTGGTGCTGCTGTTCAGCTTCCTCGGGGCGAGCGGTTTGCTCGCGCTCTGGGTGGTGGTCAAGGAGCGGCGTCCGCTGGCGAGCCTCGGGTTCTTCCCGGCTTCCCGGATCGGCGCCCACCTGGTGTTCGGCGCGGGTGCGGCGGTCGTGCTGCTGGCGGTGCCCGTGGTGGTGAACCTGGTCGGCGGGCAGTACCTGGTCGGGCCGGTGCGGTTCGCGCAGGTCGGGGCGGTGCTGCTGGCGCTGGTGGGGTTCGCCGTGCAGGCGTGCACCGAGGAGGTCGTCAGCCGCGGCTACCTGCTGCAGACCGCCTACCGCAGGTGGGGGCTCACGGCGGCGATCATCTTCCAGGCGCTGGTCTTCGCGCTGCTGCACGGAGCCAACTTCGACGTCGGAGTGCTGCCGCTGGTCAACGTCCTGCTGATCGGTCTGACGCTGGGGCTGTGGGCCGTGGCCGAGGGTTCGCTGTGGGGCGTGTGCGCCTTCCACGTCGTGTGGAACTGGTGCCAGGGCAACGTGGCGGGGATCCAGGTGTCCGGGATGGACGTCCAGGCCACGCTGCTGAGCCTCGACCCCGAGCCGGGAACCGCTGAACTGCTCACCGGCGGCGGCTTCGGAGTCGAGGGCAGCATCATCACCACGGCCGTCCTGCTCATCTCGACGGCGCTGGCGTTCCGGGCGGTTCAGAAACGCCGGTTGGTGAGCACCGGAACGGCCTGACGGGCTCCTTCGACCGCGTCCGGGTCGACGTCGACGATCTCGACGCCGGGTTCGGCGCCGAGCTGCGCGTGGACCAGGCCGAGGGGAGTGGCGACGAGGCTGTGGCCGATGCCGGTGGGGGCCTTGCCGGAGGGTTCGCGGCCGATGCTGCGCGGGTCCGCCTGGCCGCAGGCCACGACCCACGAGGTCGAGTCGAGCGCGCGGGCGCGCACCAGCAGCTCCCACTGCTCGCGCCTGCCCTCGCCGGAACCCCACGACGCCGGGGTGACGATCACGGACGCGCCCTCGTCGGCGAGCTCCTGGAACAGCCCGGGGAACCGGACGTCGTAGCAGGTGGTGAAGCCGATGCCGACGCCGTCGAGGGTGACCACGACCGTCTCCGCGCCGGGGGCGACGGTGTTGGACTCGGCGAAGCCGAACGCGTCGAAGAGGTGGATCTTGTCGTAGGAGGCCTCCACGCCGCGACCGGTGATCAGCAGCGTGTTGGTGACCCGTCCGTCGTCGGCGGGGGTGAACATGCCCGCGACCACGGCGATGCCGGCTTCCCGAGCGAGGCGGCGGACCTCGGTGGCCCACGGGCCGTCCAGCGGCTCGGCCAGCGGTGCGAGCTTCACGCCGAAGCAGGCCATCGTCGCTTCGGGGAACACCGCGAGGTCGGCGCCTTCCTCGGCGGCCCGGCGGATCCCGTCGGCGACCAGTTCCAGGTTGGCCTTCGGGTCGGGGCCCGACACGATCTGGCACAACGCGATTCGCATAGCCACCACCATCCTTCGACGAGTACTGCTTCGAGCGACGAAGTCGCTTCCTCTTCCACCACTCGAGCAACCGGCACCGCCGGGAGTTCTGAGCGGCTTCGTGGCGAGCACCGCCGTGTACCGGCGTGCTCGAGGAGCGGCCCGCGGAGCCGCTCAGGTTCCCCCACCCGCTGGGCAAGCCGAGTGGTGCCTGTCCGAGGCCGTTACGATGCTTGTATACCGATGATATGCAAGCAAGGGGTCAAAGTGCCGTCCGGACGTGAACTCGCTTACGCCCACCTCAAGGACACCGTCCTGAGCGACCCCAGCATGCAGGGTCAGTTCGTCAACGAACAGGCCCTGGCCGACGAGATCGGCGTGTCGCGCACGCCCATCCGCGAGGCCTTGCTGCTGCTCGCCGCCGAGGAGCTGGTCCAGCTGGTGCCCAAGCGCGGTGCCTACATCGCCCCGATCGGCGGCCGGGAGATCGGCGAGCTGTTCGAGATCCGCACGATGATCGAGTGCTACGCCGCCCGCCGCGCCGTCGAGCTCGGGGCGGTGCCGCTGGCCGAGATGCGCGCGCAGCTCGACGAGCAGCGCGGGCTCGGCGAGGACCAGGCCCGCGAGTTCATCGACCACGACCACCGGTTCCACTCGGCGCTGGTGGCGGCCGTCGGCAACGAGATGCTGTCCAAGACCTACGACGGGCTGCGCGCCCGGCAGATCCGCGCCGGTGTCGAGGCGCTGTTCCGATCCGACGGGCGGCGCAAGTCCGTGCTGGCCGAGCACGAGACGATCTGCTCGGCGCTCGCCGCGGGCGACCCGGAGGCCGCGACCGCGGCGATCACCGAACACCTCAGCGCGACCCGGCGGGTGTTGCAGTCCGGCTGAGCCACAGGCCGATCAGCGTCACCACGCAGGTCGCCGCCAGGTAGCAGGCGGGGGCGACCCAGGTGTCGAAGTAGGCGTACAGCGAGGTGAACAGCAGCGGGGCCAGCGCTCCGCCGATGATCCCGGCGAGCGTGTAGGCCAGCGAGGCGCCGGTGGCGCGCAGCGCCGGGCTGAACTGCTCGGCGATGAACGCGGCCTGCGGCCCGTACATCAGGGCGTGCCAGATCAGCCCGACGATCACGCCGACGATGAGCAGGCCTGCGGATCCGCCTCCGACCAGCGGGAAGAACACGAACGGCCACACCAGGCCGCCGATGGCGCCGATCGCGTAGACCCGGCGGCGGCCGAAGCGGTCCGACAGCGCCCCGGCCAGCGGCATCAGGAACAGCTGGAGCGAGGAGCCGAGCATGACGCCGGTGACCGCCCAGCTCTTGGGCATGCCCAGCTGCTGGGTGGCGTAGGTGAGCACGAAGACGGTGAACAGCGCGTAGAGCACGTCCGGGCCGACGCGGGAGAGGATCCCGGCGATCAGCGCGCGCGGTTCCTGCGTGAGGACCTCGCGCACCGGGGCGCCCGCCTGCTCGCCCTTCTGCTGGATCTCCTGGAAGACCGGGGTCTCCTCCAGCTTCACGCGGATCCACAAGCCGAAGATCACCAGCACGGCCGAGAGCAGGAACGCGACCCGCCAGCCCCAGGACATGAACTGCTCCGAGGTCAGCCCGGCGGCCAGTCCCGCGAGAACGCCGTTGGCCAGGAGGTTTCCGGCGGGCGGCCCGATCTGGGCGGCGGAGGCCCAGAACCCGCGGTGCTTCTCGCTGCCGTACTCGCTGGACAGCAGCACCGCGCCGCCCCACTCGCCGCCGATGCCCACGCCTTGGGCGAATCGCAGCACCACCAGCAGCACGGCGCCGAGCGCGCCGACCTGGTCGTGGGTGGGCAGCAGTCCGATGAGGACGGTGGAGATGCCGGTGATCAGCAGCGTGATCACCAGGACCTGCTTGCGGCCGAGCACGTCGCCGAGGCGGCCGAAGACGAATCCGCCCAGCGGGCGCGAGACGTAGCCGACGGCGTAGGTGGAGAACGCCAGCAGCGTGCCCGACAGCGGGTCGTGGCTGGGGAAGAACAGCTGGCCGAACACCAGCGCGGAGGCGACCGAGTAGGCGGCGAAGTCGTACCACTCCAGGGAGGTGCCGCTCAGGCTCGCCACGAATGCCTTGATCAGGTCCTTGCGCGCCGGTCTTGCGGCGGTCGCGGACGCGTTCGTCATGGGCTCCCTCGATTTCCAGGTGGGCCGGCACAGTGTGATACGAACTGTATACAAGAGGTATGCCAAACGGGAGGGTGTTGTGTTTCCACTTCATTTCGATGTCGGTGGCCGGACGGTCGAGGTCTCGGTGACGACGCTGCTCAACGCCGGGTACGCCGGTCGCAGCCAGGAGGACGTGGCCGCCCACGTCGCGGAACTGGCCGAGCTCGGCGTCCCCGCCCCGACCCGCACGCCCTGCCTCTACCCGGTCGCGCCCTACCTGGCGATGCAGACCGACGTGGTCCCGGTGCAGCACGGCCGGACGTCCGGGGAGGCCGAGTGGGCGTTGGTGATCACCGACGACGACGTGCTGCTCACCGCGGCCTGCGACCACACCGACCGCGAGCTGGAGGTCCACGGCGTGGCCTGGAGCAAGCAGGCCGGGCCGGACGTCCTCGGACGCAAGGCGTGGCGGCTTGCCGACGTCGAGGACCACCTCGACGAGATCGCCCTCACGGCCTGGGCCGGCGGCCAGAAGATCCAGGACGGCACCCTCGCCGACCTGCTCACCCCGCACTACTGGCTGGACGAGCTCCGCGCCCGAGGCCTCGCCGAACCCGGCACGGTCCTGATCTCGGGCACCATCCCCATGACCCCCGACGTCGACCAGTTCGCCACCACCTGGCGCGTGGACCTCACCGACCCCCGCACCAACGACACGATCACCTGCACCTACGCGGTGGAGGTCATGCCGGAACCGGTCGCCTGACGACCACCGGCCTCGGTCGCCTTCGGAGCGTTCCCGGCTCGGGGGACGGATTACTCCCGTATTCCGTTCCCCGATCACGGGAGGGATCCGGGTTCCGAGTACCGCCGTAATCCGGTTCCCCACCTGCGGTCGGACGCGAGGGAGGGGGTGGCGAGGAAGATCTCAGATTATTGAGAAAGAGTTGCAATAACCCTTATGGTGCGTGAGTGCTGAAACGTCGGAGTTTGGTCGTGGGGTTGTCGCTCGTCGTCGGGGTCGTGGCCGCCGGGTGCGCTGCGCCTTCGCAGCCCGGGGAGTCCGGCGCGATGTTGCTCGCCGACGGGTACGAGCCGGAGAGCGTGAACCCGCTGCTCGGGTACGGAGCCGAGGGAGCGGCGAAGTTCTACGACGGACTACTCGCCTTCGACGGGCGCGCGCAGCTGCGGCCCGCCCTCGCGGTGGAGCAGCCGCAGGCCAACGCCGACGCCACCACCTGGACCGTGAAGCTCCGCGACGGCGTGAAGTTCCACGACGGAACGCCGTTCGACGCCGAGGACGTCGCCGCCACCTACCGCGCGGCCATCGACCCCGCCTACGCCTCCACGATCTCCTCCGACTACGACATGCTCGCCGGGGTCCAGGCCGTCGACCCGCACACCGTCCGCTTCGACCTGAAGTTCCCCTACTCCGCCTGGCCCTCCAAGATGGTCCTGGGCATCGTCCCGAACGAGGCGTTGAAAACCCCTGCCTCCCAGGAGAACTCGCCGCTCAACACCCGCCCCGTCGGCACCGGCCCGTACCGGCTCGTCGAATGGCGCCAAGGCGACCAGATGACCTGGGCCGCCAACCCCGACTACTGGGGCGGCGCACCGGCCGTGCACGACATCACCGTCGTGTTCGCCAAGGACGACAACACCCGCGCGCAGCGGTTAGCCGCAGGCGAGTTCGACGGCACCGTGCTGCCCCCGGTGCTCGCCGAGGGCGCCGCGCGCGACGGGTTCCGCGTCGTGCACCACGGGACCGCCGACTACCGCAGCATCGCGCTGCCCAACACCCATCCCGTCGCCGGCGACCGCGCCGTGCGCACCGCGCTGAACCTCGCCGTGGACCGCGACGGCATGATCAAGGCGCTGCTCGGCGGGCACGGAAAACCCGCCTACGCCCCGATCCCGCCGTCGATGGGCGCTCACCACGAGCCCGCGGCGACCTTCGCCCACGACCCGCAGCAGGCGGGCCGGATCCTCGACGACGCGGGCTGGCGAGTCGGCGCCGACGGCATCCGCGAGCGCAACGGCACCCGCGCGAAGTTCACCGTGATGTACTTCGCCGACGACAGCCTCCGCCGGGACCTGGCAACGGGTTTCGCCTCCGACGCCCGCAAGGTCGGCATCGAGGTCGAGCTCGCCGGGGTGGACCGCTCCGCGGTCGCCGGGCGGCTGGCCACCGACGGCATCGTGCTCGGCGGCGGCAACCCGATGGACCCGGACCCGCAGGTCTACTCCAGCCTGAGCTCCTCGGCGATCGGCACCGGCACCTACAACAACCCCGGCCAGTACCGCAACGCCGAGGTGGACGCCGCCCTCGACGCGGCCCGCCGCGAGCTGGACCCGGCCAAGCGCGCCGAGCTCTACCGGCAGGCCCAGCGCGCCTACGTCGCCGACCCCGGCCTGGTCTACCTGGCGTTCATCGACCACAGCTACGTGCTGCGCGACGGCGGTTTCACCGGCTACCAGGCGCCCGTCGAGCCGCACACCCACGGCACCACCTGGGGCCCGTGGTGGAACGTCGAGACCTGGAAGCCCAGCGCATGACCCGGGCGATCTCGCGCCTGGTGCTGCGGCGCCTGGCGTTCGCCGTCCCGGTGCTGGTGATCGTCGCGCTCGGCGTGTTCCTGCTGGCCTCGGCCTCGCCGTTCGACCCGATCGACCAGTACTTCGGGGTGCGGCTGTTCACCGCTTCGGCCGCCGACGTGGCCCGGGTGCGCGCCGAGCTCGGCCTCGACCGGCCCGTGCTGGAGCAGTTCGGGCAGTGGTTCGGCGGCGTGCTGAGCGGTGACCTCGGGATCTCCCGATCGCTGCGCCAGCCCGTCGCCCAGGTCGTCGCCGAACGGCTGCCGTGGACCGCGCTGCTCGCGGCCACCGGACTCGCCCTGGCGGTGCTGTTCGCGCTGGTCGGAGGCACGATCGCCGCGTGGCGGCAGGGCGGCGTCGTGGACCGGCTGATCACCGCCGTCGGGCACGCGCTGGAGGGCGTCCCGCCGTTCGTGCTGGCGCTGCTGTCCATCGCCGTGTTCTCGCTCGGCCTGGGCTGGCTGCCGGTGGCGGGCCTGACCGACGCCGGGGAGGACGTGTCCTTCGCGCAGGTCGCCGAACACCTCGCGCTGCCCGCGCTCGTGCTCGGCGTGTCCCAGACCCCGTGGCTGGTGCTGCACGTCCGGCAGTCGATGCTGGGCTCGCTGACCGAAGACCACGTCACCGGCGCTCGCGCGCGCGGCCTGGCCGAGCGGGTCGTGGTGCTGCGCCACGCCCTGCCCACCGCGCTGCTGCCGTTCGTCACGCTCATCGGCGCCCGCATCCCGGAGCTGGTCACCGGAACCGTGCTGGTCGAGGAGGTCTTCTCCTGGCCGGGCCTGGCGGGTGCGGTGGTCACCGCCGCCACGGCCGTGGACTACCCGCTGCTGGCGATGGTGACCCTGGTGGCCACGGCGGCGGTGCTGCTGGGCTCGCTGCTGGCCGACGTCGCCGCGATCCTGCTCGACCCGAGGGTGGCCGCGGATGGCTGAGCTGACCTGGAAGCCGGCCGGTCGCGCGGGGATCTCCCGCGCGCGCCCGCAGACCCGCCTGCGCGCGTCGCTGGCCGTCCTGGTGCTGCTGGTGCTCGGCGCGGTGTTCGTGCCGATGCTGCTGGGCGGTCAGGCCGTGAGCTACGAGCAGATCCGCCTCGCACCCGGTCTCGCGCACCCCTTCGGCACCGATTCCAACGGCCGCGACCTGTTCGTGCAGTCGATGGCAGGACTGCGGGTGTCGTTGCTGGTCGCCGCGTTCAGCGCGCTGGTGTCCACAGTGCTCGGTTCGCTGGTGGGCGTGGTGGCCGGAGGGATCGGCGGCTGGGCCGACCGCCTGCTGATGCGGCTGGTCGACACCGTCAACTCGGTGCCGCACCTGCTGCTCGGCGTGGTCATCGTCGCGCTGTACCGGGGGAGCCTGGTCGCGGTGATCTGCTCGATCGCGCTGACGCACTGGACGACGGTCGCGCGCGTCGTGCGCTCCGAGGTCCTGTCGCTGCGGCAGCGCCCGCACGTCGAGGCCGCCATCGCCGGTGGTTCGTCGCGGACGCGCGTCCTGCGCAGGCACCTGCTGCCGGCCATCGTGCCGCAGGCCGCGCTGTCGGCGGTGCTGCTGGTGCCGCACGCCGTGTGGCACGAGACCGCGCTGAGCTTCCTCGGGCTGGGGCTGCCGCCGCACCTGGCCAGCATCGGCAACATCCTCGGCGACGGCCGCGACGCCGTGCTGCTCGGAGCCTGGTGGATCGTGCTGTTCCCGTCGGGCCTGCTGGTGGCCACCACCTTGGCGGTGTCCGGGCTGGCCGCGACCTGGCGGGACCGGATCGTGCCGCGACGACGATCGGAGCTGTCGCTGTGACCGACATCAAAGCGCCCGAGACGACCGATCTGCTGACGCTGCACCAGCTCTCGGTCCGGTTCCGGTTGCCGCGCGGTGTGCTGGTGCGCGCCGTCAGCGACGCCGCGCTGCGGCTGCGTCCCGGACGCGTGCTGGCGCTGGTCGGCGAATCCGGTTGCGGCAAGTCGGTTCTGGCCTCCGCGCTGCTGGGTCTGCTGCCCGGCAACGCCGAAACCCGCGGCCACGCGCTGCTCGACGACGGAACGGACCTGCTCTCGGCGCCGGAAACGGTGCTGGCAGGGCGGGTTCGCGGTCGTCGCATCGGACTCGTGCCGCAGTCGGCGAGCACCCACCTGACCCCGGTGCGCACGGCCCGCGCGCAGCTCGTCGAGACCATCGACGCCCTGCGCGGACCCAGCGGCGCCGACGAACTCGCCCGTCGCGTCGGGCTCGACCCGGCCGATCTGGACCGCTACCCGCACGAGCTGTCCGGTGGCATGGCGCAACGCGTCGCGCTCGCGCTGGCGCTGGCGGGGGACCCGCGGATCATCCTCGCCGACGAACCGACCACCGGCCTGGACCGGCCGCTGGTGCACCGCACCGTCGACCTGCTCGCCGACGCCGCGACCGACTCCCGCGCGGTCCTGCTGATCACCCACGACCTCGCCGCCGCCCGCAGGGTGGCCACCGACGTGGCGGTGATGTACGCCAGCCGCATCGTCGAAGCCGGGCCCGCCGACGAGGTGCTGGGCGATCCCTGGCACCCGTACACCGCCGGCCTGCTGGCGGCCCTGCCGGAGGGCGGGTTCGAACCGATCCCCGGCCACCCGCCGTCGCTGACCGAACTCGACCGCATCGAAGGGGAGTGGGGCTGCGTGTACTGCCAACGCCGTCCGGACCAGCCCGGATTCGCGCCCTGCACGGGAGATCCGGAACTCCTCGCCCGGGGCGAGCGGTGGATCGCCGCTCACGCGCCGTGCTGAGCGCCACCGACGTCGTCGTCGGCTACCGGCGTGGCGAACCGGTCCTCGACGGCGCGAGCATCGACGTTTCCGCAGGTGAGGTGCTCGGTCTCGCCGGGCCCAGCGGTTCGGGCAAGTCGACGCTGGGACGTGTTCTGGCGCTGCTGCACCGCCCTTGGTCCGGACGAGTGTCCCTCGATGGCGGCGACATCACCGGGTTTCGGCACCGCACACCCGGGGAAACGCGAAAGGCGATCGGAATCGTCTTCCAGCACCCGAGACCCGCCGTCGACCCGCGCTTCACGCTCCGCGACATCATCGCCGAACCGCTGCTCGCCCGCGGCGAAGCCGGTGACATCGCCGAACTGGCCGACGAAGTCGGGCTCACCGCCGAGCTGCTCACCCGCCGGCCGCACGAGGTCAGCGACGGCCAGCTGCAACGCGCCTGCCTGGCCCGCGCGCTCGCCCCGCAACCCCGCTACCTGGTGTGCGACGAGATGACGGCCATGCTCGACGCCTCCACCACGGCCGCGCTCGTGCGCGTCGTCGACCGCCGAACGCGGGAGAACGGCACCGGAGTCCTGGCCATCAGCCACGACGAGGCCCTGCTCGACCGCTGGGCCCACCGCGTGGTTCAAGTTTCCGAGTTGATATGAGATTGTGGCGCAGTGCGGTACTCGGGGAGCCGCTTCGAAGACGTACGAACGACTCTCAGGAGCTGAAGTGAGCGAGCAAGAAGGCACCACGTTCGTCCAGTGGCGGGAGCGCGCGCAGAACGAGGTCGCCGACGACCGCCCCCAGACGCGCATGCTCATGATCGTGGCCGCAGCAGTAGTGGTAGCAGGCATCGTCATCGGCTCGATCGTGCTGATGCTTTCCTGATTTCTTCGAACTTCTCAGTGGTCTTGTTGCTGGGCGGTGCGGGTAGCGGAACCTCAGACGTCCTCCGGCTCCGGGATCCGAGACTGATGTATGTGTCCAACACACGGCGCTACGGCTGTCCTCCCCAGAGAACGTCTGAGAACCCGCGGCGGTGCCGGTTGCTTGGGTGGGGTACTGAGAAAGCGACTTCGTCGCTTGCCTGACGTGGTCTGGCGTCTTGCCTGACTTGCCTGGTTTTTGGGCGCTTCTCAGTCGGTGTGGCGCCAGTACTGCTTGCGGTGGCCGTCTCTGAGGACGATTCCTCGCTCCGCCAGTTGGGTTCGCAGCAGCGCGGCCTCCTTGTGGTCGCGCCTGCGCAACGCTCGGTCGCGCTCGGTCATCAGCGCGTTCACCCGCAGCGAGAGCTCGCTCGTGTCCTCGGTCCAGAGCACGTACCGGCCCGCGTAGGGGTCGGAATCCCGCCAGGCGTAACCGTGCTCGCGGAACGCGTCGCGCAGCGCCAGCCGGTCCAGCCCCGACTTGCGGCGGGCCAGCTCGGCGCCCGTGCCGTCCAGCAGCACCAGGTGCCCGCGCTCGGTGAACACCGCGTCCACCTCGGCGCCGGCGATCTCGTGCGCGTTGCGGCCGGTCGCCAGCACCACATGCTCAGGCCCGACCGTCACCGTCAGCCGCTCCTGCGCGAACAACCCCGCGAACCCCAGGCCGATGATCGAGCCCAGCGCGATCGCCACCAGCATCCCCCACGGATCCGTCCCGGAGGCGGCCAGCTCGAACACGCCCTGGAACGGCGCCCACGGCAGGCCCGCCACCCACGCGGCGACCATCCGCAGCAGGAACCCCGCCACCGCGCCGAGCAGCGGGCAGTAGATCCACGAGCCCCGGCGCACCAGCGCGGGCGGATGAATCGTCGTCGCGGTGCTCATGGCCTCATTATCGCGGGAGAAAGGGCCCGGGGTGCGCACACCCCGGGCCCTCCCGATCCCCCTCCTGGACGGGTCAAGCACCCGCCTCGCGCAGCAGGATGTCCACTGCGGCGTCGTTGCGGGCCGTCTCCCGCTCGATCACGTCGCCCGGCGGGTAGAAGCCGTCGAGACCACCGCTGCTCGACGGGTACATCTCGAAGGTGAACGCCAGGATCTTGTGCTGGCCCCACATCCAGTCGAGGCTGTCGCCGTCGGTGATGTAGAGGTCGCTGGACTGCTGCGGCGTGTAGCCGTTGGTCTGCGCCATCTCGGTGCCGACCTTGGCGAACCGGTCGTACTCCTGCTGGGTCATGCCCTCGGTGACGTCGTCCGAGGTGTGGCCGAAGGGCCACAGGACCAGCTCGGAATAGGTGTGGAAGTCCACCGCGGCCTTGATCTGCTGGGTGCCGCCCACCACGCGCGAGTCGATGAAGTCGCGCATCGCCGCCGTCTCCGGCGCGGACCACGCCGCGGTGCCCCGGTAGGTCTCGTCGGCCGGGTCATCGCTGGAACCACCGCAGCAGCCCCACTTGTGGCCCCAGTTGCGGTTGGTGTCGGTGCCCTGGTCCTGGCGGTTCTTGCGCCAGCCCTGGTACTCGCCCGACTCCACGTCGAACGACGAACCGTCCGGGTTGACCGACGGGATGATCCAGATCTCGCGGTTGTCGACGGAGTCCTTCACGGCCGGGTCCGCGTAGTTGTCGGTGAACCGCTGGGCGACGTGCAGGCACATCTCCGTGGTCAGGTGCTCACGGGCGTGCTGGTTGCAGTCGAAGAGGACCTCCGGCTCGTCCTCGTCGGTCGCCACGTTGTCGCTGACCTTGAGCACCGGGATGTCGCGGCCCTCGAACGACTTGCCCGCGCTGACCTTCGCCGCGATGTCCGGGTGGTCGGCCACGGTCTTGTCGAGCTCGGCGACCATCTCGTCGTAGGTGTGGTACGCCTCGTCACCGGGCGGGAAGTCGCCCGGGGCCGTGGGCTGCACGCCGTTGCGGCGCTGCAGCGCGTCGGCGACCTTCGTCTGCTCGGTGAGCTGGAAGCCGCGAGCGCGCAACTGCTCGGCCTCCGCCGCCGTCGCCTCCACGCTGGCGACCCGGTCCTTGGTGACGCCCAGGACCTCCGCGCCGCTGCGGTTGATCTCCGTGCGGGATGCGCTGTCGGTGTTGGGGACCGTGTAGATCGCACGGTCCTGTGCGGACGCACCGGTCGGTTCTGCGGCCAGGCCCGCCTGAACCGGTGCCAGCAGGACCAGACCGGCGGCCGCGGCCACCAGTGCTGCCTTGCGCCGGGAACTGAACATCGGATCTCCGATCGATCACTGGAGGTGACGTTCGAAGAGTCCAAGAGGTTTCTGATGATGGCAACTCTCTGGCGAACTATGGCCTCAGTTGAACAATTTTCCCCGTTTTTTGTTCGAGTGATCGAACTACTCAGTGTCTTCTTGCATTGCGGTGCGGGTGGCGGAACCTGAGCGGCTCTCTGGCTCCGGGATCCGAGACTGATGTATGCCAGCCAACACACGGCGCTTCGGCTGTCCTCCCCAGAGAGCCGCTCAGAACCCGCGGCGGTGCCGGTTGCTCTGGTGGGGTAGTGAGAAGAAAGCACCTTCGGTGCTTGCCTGACGTGGGTCGGGTTCGGCTTGGGTCGTGCCTCGCCTCTCCTGGTCCTGGTCGTTGTTCTGTGACCCTGGGCTGGGTTCGCGGACGGGTGGGGTGGGCTGCGATTACCCTGGTAGGTGTAGTCCCGAGGTGTTGGAAGGATGCTCATGCTCACCCGTACCGACCTGCGCGGTCGTGTTCCCTCCACCGCTACGCTGCGCGCCACGCTGCCGCGCGCCGAGATGGACGTCGAGCACGTGCTGCATCGGGTCCGTCCGGTGATCGAGGACATCCGCGACCGCGGCGTCGAGGCCGTGCTCGACTACACCGACAAGTTCGACGGAGTTCGCCCCGAACGGGTGAGGGTGCCCGCGGCGGAGCTCAGCCGCGCGCTCGACGAGCTCGACCCGGCCGTGCGCTCCGCGTTGGAGGAGTCCATCGCCCGCGCACGCCGCGTGCACGCCGACCAGCAGCGCACCGACAGCACGACCCGGGTCGTGCCCGGCGGAACCGTCACCGAGCGCTGGGTGCCGGTCGAGCGCGTCGGCCTCTACGCGCCCGGCGGTCTCGCCGTCTACCCGTCGAGCGTGGTCATGAACGTCGTCCCGGCCCAGACCGCCGGCGTTGAATCGCTGGTGGTGTGCAGTCCGCCGCAGGCCGAGTTCGGGGGCCTGCCGCACCCGACGATCCTGGCCGCCGCGCAGCTGCTGGGCGTCGAGGAGGTGTGGGCGGTCGGCGGTGCGCAGGCCGTCGCCCTGCTGGCCTACGGCGGTCGCGACACCGACGACGGCGAGCTGCTGCCCGCCGACATGGTCACCGGCCCCGGCAACGTCTACGTCACCGCCGCCAAGCGCCACCTGCGCAGCCTCATCGGCATCGACTCGGAGGCCGGTCCCACCGAGATCGCGGTGCTGGCCGACGGCACGGCCGACGCGGTGCACGTGGCCGCAGACCTGATCAGCCAGGCCGAGCACGACACGCTGGCCGCCAGCGTGCTGGTCACGACCTCGCCCGAGGTGGCCGACGCCGTCGACGCCGAGCTGGAGCGCCAGGTCGGCCGGACCAAGCACGTCGAGCGCATCCGCACGGCCCTGACCGGGCAGCAGTCCGGCTGCATCCTGGTCTCGGACATCGACGACGGCGTGCGGGTGGTCAACGCCTACGCCGCCGAGCACCTGGAGATCCAGACCGCCGACGCCGACGCGGTCGCAGCGCGGGTGCGCAACGCCGGCGCGATCTTCGTCGGCCCGTACGCGCCGGTCTCGCTCGGCGACTACTGCGCCGGCTCCAACCACGTGCTGCCCACCGGTGGCTGCGCCCGGCACTCCTCGGGCCTGAGCGTGCAGAGCTTCCTGCGCGGCATCCACGTCATCTCCTACACCGAGCAGGCGCTCCGCGACGTCGCGGACCAGGTCGTCGCGCTCGCCGACGCCGAGGACCTGCCCGCCCACGGCCAAGCCGTGACCGCCCGCTTCTAGAGACGATGCAGACCTCGGCCGCCGCAACGGTGCAGGTGAGAACCTCCGTTGGCCGAGGTGGCGACATGACGACGAAGGACACCCATGAGTGACGTGCTCGGCGCCGACACGACGCTGGCCGACTTGCCGCTGCGGGACGACCTGCGCGGTCGCAGCCCCTACGGCGCGCCGCAGCTGGACGTCTCGGTCCGGCTGAACACCAACGAGAACCCCTACCCGCCGCCGCCGGAACTGGTCGCCGACGTGACCGCAGCGGTCCAGGAAGCGGCCGCTGACCTGCACCGGTACCCGGACCGCGACGCCAGGCAGCTGCGCAGTGACCTCGCCGCCTACCTGTCCACCGCGACCGGCGTCGGGCTCGCGATGGACAACGTGTGGGCCGCCAACGGCTCGAACGAGGTCCTGCAGCAGATCCTGCAGGCGTTCGGAGGTCCCGGGCGCAGCGCGCTGGGCTTCGAGCCCTCGTACTCGATGCACCCGATCCTGTCGGCGGGCACCCGCACCGACTGGCTGCCCGCGCCGCGCCGCGCGGACTTCAGCCTCGACGGTGCCGAAGCGGCCCGCCTGGTCGCCGAGAAGCAGCCCGACGTGGTGTTCGTGACCAGCCCGAACAACCCCACCGGCGCGTCGATCTCGCCGGAAGACCTGGTGGCCGTCCTCGATGCCGCGCCCGGCGTGGTCGTGGTCGACGAGGCCTACGCCGAGTTCTCCGCGCAGCCCAGCGCGGTCGAGCTGATCGAGCGCTACCCGGCGAAGGTCATCGTCAGCCGCACCATGAGCAAGGCCTTCGCCTTCGCGGGCGGGCGGCTGGGCTACCTGGCTGCGGCCCCGGCGATGATCGAGGCGTTGCTGCTGGTCAGGCTGCCGTACCACCTCTCGGCGGTCACCCAGGCCGCCGCCCGCGCCGCGCTGCGGCACGCCGACGCCACGCTGGGCTCGGTGCGGGCGCTGATCGACGAGCGCGAGCGGGTCGTGGCCGCGCTGCGCGAGCTCGGGTTCACCCCGGCGCCCAGCGACGCCAACTTCGTGCTGTTCGGGCGCTTCACCGACGCGCACCGCGCCTGGGAGCGCTACCTGGACTCCGACGTGCTGATCCGCGACGTCGGCATCCCCGGCCACCTGCGGGTCACCATCGGCACGCCCGCCGAGAACGACGCGTTCCTGGCGGCGAGCAAGGCAGTCATGGAGGAGATCGAACGGTGAGTTTTCAGCCAGGCACGCGGGTCGGTCGCGTCGAGCGCACCACCAAGGAGTCGTCGGTGCTGGTCGAGCTCGACCTCGACGGCACCGGGCAGGTCGACATCGACACCACGGTCCCGTTCTACGACCACATGCTCACCGCGCTGGGCACGCACGCCGCGTTCGACCTCAAGGTCAAGTCCACCGGCGACATCCACATCGACGCCCACCACACTGTCGAGGACACCGCGATCGTGCTCGGTCAGGCGCTGCGCCAGGCGCTGGGCGACAAGAAGGGCATCCGCCGCTTCGGCGACGCCTGGATCCCGATGGACGAGACCCTCGCGCACGCCGCCGTGGACGTCTCCGGCCGCTCCTACTGCGTGATGACCGGTGAGCCGGAGGAGTACAACTCCTTCACCATCGGCGGGAACTACCCGTTCGTGCTCAACCGGCACGTGTTCGAGTCGCTGGCCTTCCACTCCCAGATCAACCTGCACACCAGGGTGATCCACGGCCGCGACCCGCACCACATCGCAGAGGCCGAGTACAAGGCCATCGCCCGCGCCCTGCGCGCAGCGGTGGAACCCGACCCCCGCTTCGCCGGAGTCGTCCCCTCCACCAAGGGCGCGCTGTAAGGACCCCGTCACTCCGGCGGGGCACGTTCTCGAGTTCCGCGCGAAATTCGAGCGCGCCGCAGCGTCACCGCTGGTCGTCGCGTCGTGGCGGAGGGTCATGTCGCTTCGCGGGGAGGCCTGGTTCATCTCGCGGACACCGGGAGGTCCCCTGGTCGTGTCCTGGCGGGGTGACGATCGGGCGTGTGCGCGATTCCTCCGAGACCCCCGTGACCGGGCCGCTCGCCGCCGCAGCGGTTCAACCGCAGGTCGGTGGGGTCGTGGTCGGTGAGACCGTCTCGTTGCGCCTGGGCTGCGTGGGTCCCGACTTCGCGCGCTTCGCGATCCGCACCGGCCACGGCGAGCCGCACCACGTGGACGTGCTCGGCGAGAAGTTCGTGCCGGTCCCGGTCGGCTCGCACTACCACTGCACGATCGACGGCCCCGAGGACCTCCGGATGGAGCTCAGCGGCTCGGTCGACGGTCGTGCCGCAGCGATCGACGTCCAGGCCCGCCACGCCGAGCGAGGGCTCAGGCTCGAACTGCGCAACAACGGCCCGCACGAGCTCCGGCTCGACCTGCGCGCCCTCGCCCACGCCGAGCACGAGGACCGCGTCCTGGTCGCGGCCGGGGGAGCCCTGCCCGTGTTCTGGCCCGCTCCGCAGGGCCGCTACGACCTCGAGGTCACCGCTGCCGAGGACGAGACCTTCCACCGCAGGATCGCCGGCAGGGCCGAGTAAGTCCCCGGGAAACGCGAAACCGCCCCTCGCGCTGGGCGAAGGGCGGTTCCGAGCGAGCGGGTCAGACCTTCTCGGGGGTCTTCTCCTCGGTCACGCCACCGTCGTCGACGAACGTCTGCTCGTTGAACGGCGAATCGCCTGCGAAGACCTGCTGCATCTGGGCGCGGTCGAGCTCCTTGGTCCACGAGCCGATGAGGACCGTGGCCACGGCGTTGCCCGCGAAGTTGGTCAGCGCGCGGGCCTCCGACATGAAGCGGTCGATTCCCACGATCAGGCCGACGCCGTCGAGCAGCTCCGGGCGGTGCGACTGCAGACCGCCCGCCAGGGTGGCCAGACCGGCACCGCTGACGCCCGCCGCGCCCTTCGACGCGACCATCATGAACAGCAGCAGACCGACCTGCTCGCCGATCGACAGCGGGTCGCCCAGGGCGCTGGCGATGAACAGCGACGACATCGTCAGGTAGATCATCGTGCCGTCGAGGTTGAACGAGTAGCCGGTGGGAACCGTGATGCCCACGACCGGCTTGCTCACGCCGAGGTGCTCCATCTTCGCGATCAGCCGCGGCAGCGCCGCCTCCGACGACGAGGTCGACACGATCAGCAGGAACTCGCGGCCCAGGTAGCGCAGCAGCGAGAAGATGTTGACCCGCGCGAACACCCACAGCACCGCGCCCAGCACGACGAAGATGAACACCGCGCACGTCGTGTAGAAGCCGAGCATGATCACCGCGAGGCCCTTGAGGGCGTCCACGCCGGTGGCGCCGACCACGGCCGCGATGGCGCCGAACGCGCCGATCGGGGCGGCCCACATGACCATCGCCAGGATCTTGAACACCAGGCGCTGGATGTGCTCGATGCCGCGGAGGATCGGCTGACCCTTCTCGCCCATGCCCTGCAGCGCGAAACCGGCCAGCAGCGCCACCAGCAGCGTCTGCAGCACTTCGCCCTCGGTCAGGGCGGACACCAGCGTCTGCGGGATGATCCCGAGCAGGAACTCGGTGGTGCTCTGCGCTTCCTCACCGGCCTGCTCGGCGCCCGAGCCGCGCAGCTCGTCGGTGATCTGCAGCCCCTCGCCCGGGTGCAGCACGTTGCCGACGACCAGGCCGATGACCAGCGCGACCACCGACATGATCAGGAAGTAGGCCAGCGCCAGACCGCCGACCCGGCCGACCTTGGCGGCCTTGCGGACGCTGCCGACGCCGAGCACGATCGTGCAGAAGATGATCGGCGAGATCATCATCTTGATCACGTTCACGAACCCGGCGCCCAACGGCTTGAGCGCCTTGCCGACATCGGGGGCCGCGAAGCCGACGACGATGCCCGCCAGCACGGCGATGATCACCGCGATGTAGAGGTAGTGCGTTCTGTCCCGACGTTTCGTCGGCGCAGCATCATTGCTAGCCACTGTTGAACTCCTTGCGGGGCCGGTGTCTCCGGGTCACATACGATGCACCGTGCGTGTCCCAGGTCACGGAAAGATCTGGACGGAGACTATGCGAGCTTTGTATCGACCCCGTCTCGCTTCTGTTCATTGTGTTCACATCGTCGACATGAGTAAGTGATGTCCAGATACCGGAACCGGTTCTCCCCGCGGTGGAGCCTGGCGCGTCAGCTGTTCGTGCTCCAGATCTTCGTCGTGGCCTTCGTCGTGCTCGCCGGAGCGGCCTTGGCCTGGTACGACGCCGGGCGCCGGACAGAGGACGCCGCGCGCGACAAGGTCGTGGCCGTGGCGCGCACGCTGGCCGCGCAGCCCGCCGTCGCCGACGCCCTGGTCGCGCCGGACCCGACCGCGACCCTGCAGCCGCTGGCCGAGCGGGTCAGGGCCGAAGCGGGGGTCGACTTCATCACGATCATGTCCCCGCAGGGCATCCGCCACACCCACCCGGACCCGTCGCGCATCGGCAAGCCGTTCCGCGGCAACATCGACCCGGAGCGGACGCTCGTCGAGACCTACACCGGCACGCTGGGCCCGTCCGTGCGCGCGGTCGTGCCGGTGCACCGGGGCACCCAGATGGTGGGACTGGTGGCCGACGGCATCACCGTGCGCGTGATCACCGCCGAGCTGAGCAGGCAGGTGACCGTGCTGGTGCTCGTCGCGGGTGGCGCGCTGCTGCTCGGCGGGGCGCTGACCTACCTGGTCAACGCGCGGATCCGGCGGCACACCCACGGCATGCGCCCGGCGGAGCTGTCGCGGATGTACGAGTACCACGACGCGATCCTGCACGCGGTGCGCGAAGGCCTGCTGCTGGTGGCGCCGGACGGTCGCGTGACGTTGTGCAACGATGGTGCCGCTGTGCTGCTCTCGCTGGATTCCGCCGAGATCGAAGGCGAGCAGGTGTCCGAGCTGGACCTGCCGCCGTCCCTTGTGGACACGCTCGGTCGCCGCGCGGTCCGCGACGAGGTGCACCTGACCGACGACCGCGTGCTGCTGGTCAACGTCTCCGCGGTGCGCAGCGGCGGACGCGACCTGGGCAGCGTCGTCACGTTGCGGGACCACACCGAGCTGCAGGCGCTCAGCGGCGAGCTCGACTCGATGCGCGGCTTCGCCGAATCGCTGCGCTCCCAGGCCCACGAGTCCGCGAACCGGCTGCACACCGTCGTCTCGCTGATCGAACTCGGCCGCACCGAGGAGGCCGTCGGGTTCGCCACCGCCGAGCTGGACCTCGCGCAGCGGCTCACCGACCAGGTCGTCGGCTCCGTCGGCGAGCCGGTGCTGGCCGCGCTGCTGCTGGGCAAGAGCGCGGAGGCGGGGGAGCGGGGTGTCGAGGTCGTGCTCAGCGAGGACACCGAGGTCGACGACGCCGCGCTGGAGCACCTCGACTCCCGGGACCTGGTGACCATCCTGGGGAACCTGATCGACAACGCCGTGGAGGCCGTGGCCGACCGGCCCGGCCCGCGCGTCGAGGTGACCATACGGTCCACATCGGACGGATCGCTGATCCGGGTCGCCGACAACGGGCCCGGTGTCCCCGCCGAGACCTCCGAGCTGTTCCGCCGCGGCTGGTCGACGAAGTCCGGCGACCGCGGCCTCGGGCTGGCGCTGGTCGGGCAGAGCGTGCGGCGGCACGGCGGCACCGTTGACGTCGGCGGCGACGACGGTGCGGTGTTCACCGTCCGGCTCCCGGGGGCGTCGCGGTGATCTCGGTTCTGGTGGTCGAGGACGACCCGGTGGCGGGCGAGGCGCACGAGGCGTACGTCAACCGCGTCGAGGGCTTCGCCGTGGCCGGGCGCGTCCGCACCGGTCAGGCCGCGCTGCGGTTCGTCGAGCACACCTCGGTCGACCTGGTGCTGCTGGACCTGCGGCTGCCGGACATGGACGGGCTCCAGGTGGCTCGCGCGCTGCGCACCGCCGGACTGCCGATCGACGTCATCGCGGTGACCTCGGCGCGGGACCTGAAGGTGGTGCGCGCGGCGGTGTCCAGCGGCGTCGTGCAGTACCTGCTCAAGCCGTTCACCTTCGCCGCCATGCGCGAGAAGCTGGAGCACTACGCCCGCTTCCGCGCCACCCTCGGCCAGGACCGCGAGGTCCATGGCCAGGCCGAGATCGACCGCGCCTTCTCCACGCTGCGGGGAGTGGATCGAGCGGCCCTGCCCAAGGGCATGGGCGAGGAAACCCTCGCCGCGGTCGTCACCGCCCTCCGCGCCATGCCCTCCGGCGGCTCGGCGGGCGCCGTGGGCGAAGCCGCCGGCGTCTCCCGCGTCACCGCCCGCCGCTACCTCGAGTACCTCGCCGGAACGGGCATGGTCGAACGCCTCCCCACCTACGGCACGGTCGGCCGCCCGGAGATGACCTACACCTGGATCGGCGAATCCTGACCCGTCCCACGGCTTCCGACCCCACCCGGCCACCTCCCGATACGGGATCTCAGTGGAGATCAGGATCCCGATTTCCACTGAAATCCTGGTGATCAGCGGTGGGGGCGTCGTTGGTGATCGGCTGATGGGGGTGTTGTTCTTCGGTTGGGGTGCGGGGTGCGGGG
>NZ_SMLA01000064.1:0-34354 GCF_004349225.1 Saccharopolyspora karakumensis | reverse complement strand
GGCGGGTTCTCCGGAACCGCCGGCGTGCTGCGGATGTTCAACGAGCAGCTGGCCGGCCAGATCAGCTGGCTGCTGCCGCTGTGCGCGTTGGTGCTGGTCACGATGCTGGTGCTGGGAGTCCGGCAGTGGCGCGGTGGGGGTGCCCTCCAGCGCGGGACGACCGCGGGCTGGGTGCTGTGGGGAGGCTGGCTGGTCGTCATCGGCGTGATGTTCAGCTTCGCCCGAGGCACCATGCACCCCTACTACACGACGATGCTGGCGCCCGCGATCGGCGCGGTCGTCGGCGCCGGGCTGGTGCGGTTCTGGCGGTGGTACCGGCAGCCGGGCGGGAAGGCCTGGTTGCTGCTGCCGATCGGTGTCGCGATCACCGCCGCGTGGGCGATGGCCGTGGTGGCGCGCGATCTGAGCTGGCACCCGTGGACCGGCTACCTGGCCGTGGGGCTGGGCGTGCTGGCGCTGGTGGTGCTGGTGATCGGTCGCCGCAGGCGCGCGGGTCTGGCCAAGGCCGGGTTCGTGCTGGCGCTGACCGCGATGCTCACCGTGCCCGCGACCTGGTCGGCGATCGGAGCCGTCGGCGGGGGCACCGGGATGATGGGCGGCGCCAACCCGATGGCCGGGCCCCAGACGTCGATGGGCGGCCCCGGTGGCGGGTCGCGCGATGGCCGAATGCCGGGAATGAGCGGGCAGATGCCTCCCGGGACGCCCGGTGACCGAGGCCGCGGTGGCATGGGCGGTGGCCCGGGAGGTGCTTCGCTGAGCGCCGACCAGCAGAAGATCGTCGACCACGTGAAGGCCAACGCGGGTGACGCGCGGATCCCCTTGGCGGTGGAGGGCGGCGCGAACGGCGCGTCGAGCTACATCATCAACACGGACCTGACGGTGGTCGGCATGGGCGGCTTCATGGGATCCGACGACGCACCCTCGGTCGCCCGGCTCACCGAGTGGAAGAACAGCGGCCAACTCGGCTTCGTGCTGCTGGGCGGTGGCCCGGGCGGGCCGATGCCCTCCCACGACGCCCAGTCCGGTCAGGCCCAGCAGGGACAGCGACAGGGCGGCGATCGGGCCGGTTCCGGGATGCAGATGCCCGGGGGCGGTCGAGGTGGCCAGGCGGCGACGGACCGGGAGAACTGGGTGAAGCAGAACTGCACCCTCGTCGACCCCACCACCTACGGCGGCTCGACCGACTCCTCCCAGCAGCTCTACCGCTGCGGATGACCCGGATTACCGCCGCAATCAGGTCACGGATTGCGGCGGTAATCCGGTCGCGGAGAACGGGAGTTGATCGGGGACCGGATCACGGCGGTGATCGGGGGAACCGATTACTCCCGTAATCGGGGGACGGAATACGGGAGTAATCCGGTCGCCGATCGCGGGGGTGAGGTGGGATGGGACACATGGGGGTGGGCTTTCAGCGGACGTCCAGGGTTTTCCCAGGGAGGTGGGTGATGCTGGAGGACGTGGTGGACAGCAGCGGAGCACGAGTGCTCGTCGTGGACGACGAGCCGAACATCCTGGAACTGCTGGCCGCGGCGTTGCGCCTGAGCGGGTTCGAGGTGCACGGTGCCGCGACCGGTTCGGAGGCGTTGCGCGCGGCGGCCGAGTTCCACCCGGACATCGTCGTGCTGGACGTGATGCTGCCCGACCGCGACGGCTTCTCCGTCGCCACCGAGCTGCGCGGCGGTGGCAGCACCGTCCCGGTGCTGTTCCTCACCGCGCGCGACGCGGTGGAGGACCGCATCGCCGGGCTGACGGCGGGCGGCGACGACTACGTCACCAAGCCGTTCAGCTTGGACGAGGTCGTCCTGCGGCTGCGCGCCATTTTGCGGCGGGTCCGTCCCGAGCAGGACGACAGCGCCGCGTTGCGCTACCAGGACCTGGAGCTCGACGAGGACACCTACGAGGTCCGCCGGGCCGGGCAGCTGGTGAGCCTGTCGCCGACCGAGTTCAAGCTGCTGCGCTACCTGATGATCAACGCCGAGAAGGTGGTCAGCAAGGTGCAGATCCTGGACCGGGTGTGGAACTACGAGTTCGGCGGTGATTCGCGGATCGTGGAGTCCTACATCAGCTATCTGCGGCGCAAGGTCGACTCGGTGTCACCGCCGCTGATCCACACCATCCGCGGCGTCGGCTACGTGCTGCGGCTCCCCCCGGAGCACCGATGAGGTTCGTGCGCACGCTGCGCGGACGTCTGGTGCTCGTGCTGGTCGGGGCGCTGGTCGCGGGTCTGCTGCTGATGGGGTTCACCAGCGTCGCGCTGCTCCACCGCTCCCTGGTGGAGCGCACCGACGACCGGCTCGCCGAGATGTCGATGCCCTGGGAGGAAGGGCGCATGCCGCCCCCGGAGCCGACGCACCGGCATCCCGAGGGCCCCGGCCGGGGAGAGCTGCCGACCGACTTCCGCGTGCTGATCTTCGACCCCACCGGCCGTCAGGTGGGGGGAACGCTCGGCGCGACCGAGGGTGAGCCGGGAGGCCCCCTCGTGCTCAACCCGGAGCGCGGACCGCTGGTCGGCACGGTCCCGGATCGGGCGGGCGGTTCGGATTGGCGGGCGCGGCGCGTTCACCTGCCGGACGGGCGCACCGTGGTGCTGTCGTTGTCGCTGGGCAACGCTCAAGCGACGGTGCAGCAGCTGGTCGTCATCGAGCTGGTGGTCGGTGGGCTGGTGCTGCTGGTGCTGGCGCTGGCCGCTGCGGGGACGGTCCGGCTCAGCCTGCGCCCGCTGGCGCGGATCGAGGACACCGCCGACGCCATCGCCGCAGGTCAACTGGATCGCCGGGTGCCGGATCAGGATCCGCGCACCGAGACCGGCCGGCTCGGCGAGGCGCTGAACACGATGCTGGGCAGGCTGACCGACGCGTTGCAGCAGCGGGAGCGTTCCGAGGACCGGCTGCGCAGGTTCGTCGCCGACGCCTCGCACGAGCTGCGCACGCCGCTGACCTCCATCCGCGGGTTCGCCGAGCTCTACCGGCGCAGCGAGGAGCACCGGCCGGAGGACGTGCGGATGATGATGCGCCGCATCGAGTCCGAGTCGGTGCGGATGGGCGGGCTGGTGGAGGACATGCTGCTGCTGGCGCGGCTCGACCGGGAACGCACCATCGATTTGGTCGACCTGGACCTCGTGCCGTTGGTCCGCGACGTCGTGCACGACGCCAGGGCGCGCGACCCGGAACGCGCGATCACCCTGGAGAACCCGGAAGAACTGCGGGTTCTCGGGGACGGTGCCCGGCTGCGGCAGGTGCTGACCAACCTGGTCAACAACGCCCTGGTGCACACCCCGGCCGGTTCTCCGATCGCGGTCGACATCGCCCACGCCGAGGTGAGCGACAGGGCAATCGCCTCGGTGGGGGCGGACATCGGCCTCGGGACGAGGATGGTCGCGGTCTCGGTCACCGACACCGGTCCGGGGATTGCGCCGGAGCACGCGACGAGGATCTTCGACCGCTTCTACCGCGTCGACGAGGGCCGAACCCGTGCCGCCGGCGGGACCGGTCTGGGGCTGGCGATCACCGCGGCCCTGGCGCAGGCGCACCACGGCCGCCTCGAACTCCACGGAGATCCCGGCGGTGGCAGCACTTTCCGCCTCCTGCTGCCGGTCAGCTGAAAGCGAGGAGGGGAGCCGCGACTCGGGTGGGAAGTGCGGATCCCCTCCTCACACCTCATGCGGTCAGAGCTTGACCGTGGGGTTGTGGATGTCGAACCAGACCGACAGGTCGAGGGCGCGCTCGAAGGTGTAGCGAGCGGCCATGTCGATGTTGGCCGGGTCCTGCTCGACGGCCTCGGCGATCCACTTCTCGTTCAGCAACGACAGCGCCGGGCTGTCGGCCTTGACCAGGTCGCGGACCTGGCGCTGCAGGACCGCCGCGTACTCGGGGTCCTGAGTGGACGGGTACGGGCTCTTGACCCGCTCGACCACCGACTGCGGGAGGGTGTCGGCGGTGGCCTGGCGGAGCAGGCTCTTCTCGCGGCCGTCGAAGGTCTTCAGCGACCACGGGGTGTTGAAGACGTACTCGACCAGGCGGTGGTCGCAGAAGGGCACGCGCACCTCCAGGCCGACCGCCATGCTCATCCGGTCCTTGCGGTCGAGCAGGATGCGCACGAAGCGGGTCAGGTGCAGGTAGCAGATCTCCCGCATCCGCCGTTCCAGGTCGCTCTCCCCGTCGAGGGTGGGAACCTCGCCGAGCGCGGTGCGGTAGCCGTCGGCGATGAACGACGGGATGTCGAGCGCGGCGGCGACCCCCGGGTCGAGCATGTCGAAGCCGGCGCCCTGGCTCTGCACGGCGGCCAGCCACGGGAAGGTGTCGGCCGCGCGCACGTCCGGGTCGTGGAACCACTTGTAGCCGCCGAAGACCTCGTCGGCGGACTCACCGGACAGCGCGACCGTGGAGTGCTGCCGGATCGCCTTGAACAGCAGGTACAGCGACTGGTCCATGTCGCCCAGGCCCATCGGGAAGTCGCGCGCCTGGACGGTGGCGCGACGCACCTCCGGGTCGGCGAGGGTGTCGGGGTCCAGCACGATGTCCTGGTGCTGCGAGCCGACGTGCTCGGCGACGTCGCGCACGTAGGGGCCGTCCGGGGTGGCGCGCATGGGGTCGGGGACGAAGTTCTCGGTCTGGCCGAGGAAGTCGACGGCGAAGCTGCGCACCTGCTCACCGCTGGAGGCCAGGTGCAGCCCGGACAGCGCGGTGATGGCGCTGGAGTCGAGGCCGCCGGAGAGCAGCACGCAGCGCGGCACGTCGGAGACCAGCTGGCGCTGCACGATGTCGTCCATCAGCTCGCGCACGTGCGCCACGGACGCCTGCTGGTCGTCGGTGTGCTCGGTGGCCTGCAGCTTCCAGTAGGTCTGCTCGCGCAGGCCCTTGCGGTCGAGGGTGACGACGGTGCCCGGCTCGACCTCGCGCATGCCCGCCCACACGGCCTGGCCGGGGGTCTTGACCATGCCGAACAGCTCGCGCATGCCGTCGGCGTCGACGACCTTGTCGGCCAGCGGGTTGGCCAGGATCGCCTTGGGCTCGGAGCCGAAGAGCACGCCGTGCTCGGTGGGGTAGTAGTACAGCGGCTTGATGCCCATCCGGTCGCGGATGAGCAGCAGCTTGTCCTCGCGGGAGTCCCAGATGGCGAAGGCGAACATGCCGTTGAGGTGCTCGGCGACCTGGGCGCCCCACTCGAGGTAGCCGTGCAGCACGACCTCGGTGTCGCTGTCGGTGTCGAACCGGTGGCCGCGGCGGCGGAGCTCGTCGCGCAGCTCGGTGAAGTTGTAGGCCTCGCCGCTGTAGACGATGGCGACCTGGCCGCTCCCGGCCTCCATCGGCTGCGCGCCTCCGGGCAGGTCGATGATGGCCAGCCGCCGGTGTCCGAGCGCGGCGTGCCTGCTGATCCAGGTGTCACCGGCGTCCGGGCCGCGACAGGTCATGGTGTCGCACATGGCGTCGACTGTGGAACGGTGCTCGGTCAGGTCGCGCTGGAAGTCGATCCAGCCGGAGATTCCGCACATTTCCGGATTTATCCCCAATCTCGTGTGTTCCGTGCCGTTTTCGGGCGTTTCGCGGCGCGTGCCGACTTGTTAGCGACAGTAACGAGATCGTTGCATCGATGAAACCAACTCACGGAGTGAAGTCACCCACCCTCAAAACGCGCAGACCCGCTGAAAGCGGGAGGAAAGCGGCCCCGTCAAGAACGCATCAAGGCCGCCCTCCGCCGTGTCAAGGACTCGTCATGGGCCTCGACCGCGCATCCGGTGCGGGGCTTGGCTGGACCACGGTCGTCGAAGAGAACTCGAGAAGGAGTTGACCGGTCGTGGTCGATCTCGCCTACGCGGCGTTGCTGGTCGGCGGATTCCTGGCGCTGGCGTTGCTGCTGCGCGGTTTGGAGCGGTTGTGAGCGCGCTGGTCGCCAACGCCGCCGGGGGAGTGCTGGCGCTGCTGCTCATCGGATACCTGTTCGTCGCGCTGGTCCGACCGGAAAGGTTCTGATGGGACTGCTTCAAGCAGGTCTGCTGGTGGCCGTGCTCGCGGTCGTCCACAAGCCCTTCGGGGACTACATGGCGCGCGTCTACACGGCCGAAACCGACTGGCGCGTCGAGAAGATCGTCTACCGGCTGGTCGGCGTGCGCTCCTCCACGCGGCAGCGCTGGACCAGCTACGCCACCGGTGTGCTCGCGTTCTCGCTGGTCTCGATCGCGCTGCTCTACGCGGTGCAGCGGCTGCAACCGCTGCTCCCGCTGAGCCTCGGGCGCGGCTCCGTGCCGCCGTCGATGGCGTTCAACACCGCCGTCAGCTTCGTCACCAACACCAACTGGCAGTCCTACGTGCCCGAAGAAGTCCTCGGGCACGGCGTCCAGATGGCCGGGCTGACCGTGCAGAACTTCGTTTCCGCAGCCGTGGGGATGGCCGTCGCCGTCGCCCTCGTGCGCGGCTTCGCGGGCGACGGCACCGGCCGGATCGGCAACGTGTGGGTCGACATCACCCGCGGCTGCACCCGGATCCTGCTGCCGATCTCGGTCGTGGCCTCGATCGTGCTGGTCGCGCTGGGTGCGGCGATGAGCCTCGCGCCCGGCATCGAGGTGACCGGCCTCGACGGGCAGGCGCACACCATCTCCACCGCCCCGATCGCCGGCCAGGAGGTCATCAAGGAGCTCGGCACCAACGGCGGCGGCGTGCTCAACGCCAACTCCGCGCACCCGCTGTCCAACCCCGGCGGCGTCTCGAACCTGCTGGAGATCTTCCTGCTGCTGGTCATCCCGGTCTCGCTGACCCGCACCTTCGGCACCATGGTCGGCGACCGCCGCCAGGGCCACGTGCTGGTGTCGGTGATGGCGACCCTGTGGGCGGCGATGCTGGCCGTGACGTGGTGGGCCGAAACGCACCCGAACGGCCCGGCGGCGCTGGCGGCGGGGGCCGCGTTGGAGGGCAAGGAGACCCGGTTCGGCATCGACGCCTCCGTGCTGTGGGCGGTGAGCACCACCGGCACCTCCACGGGCGCGGTCAACGCGATGCACGACAGCTTCACCGGCCTCGGTGGTGGGACCGTTCTGCTCACCATGCTCCTCGGCGAGGTCGCTCCCGGCGGAGTCGGCGCCGGGCTCTACGGAATCCTCGTGCTGGCCGTGATCGCCGTGTTCCTCGCAGGGCTCATGGTCGGGCGCACCCCGGAGTACCTCGGCAAGAAGCTGGGCCGTCGCGAGGTGACGGCCGCCGCCCTGTCAGTGCTGGCGATGCCGACCGCGGTGCTGCTGGGCATCGGGCTCGCGATGGCGCTTCCCTCCACCCGGGACGCCCTGAACAACACCGGTGCGCACGGGCTCTCCGAAGTCCTCTACGCCTTCGCCTCCGCCGGCAACAACAACGGCAGCGCCTTCGCCGGGCTCACCGCGACCGGCCCCTTCCTCCAGACCGCGCTGGGCGTGGTGATGCTGTTGGGACGTTTCGTGCCGATCCTGGCCGTGCTGATGCTCGCCGGCTCGGTCGCGCAGCAGCAACGCGTCCCCGCCACCGCCGGGACGTTGCCGACCACCGGTCCGCTGTTCGCCGGCCTGCTCGGCGGCACGGTCGTGCTCGTCGCAGCGCTGACCTTCCTGCCCGCACTCGCACTGGGCCCGATCGCGGAGGCCCTGGCATGACCACCACCCTCGAACCCGCGCTCGAAACGTCCGTCACGCACCGGAGAACCGACACGGGAAGCTTCCGGCCACGCCATCTGCTGAGCTCGGTTCCCGAAGCGCTGCGCAAGCTCCACCCGCGACACCAGCTGCGCAATCCGGTGATGTTCGTGGTGTGGGTCGGTTCCGCGCTGACCACCGTCCTCGCCGCGTTCTCCCCGAGCGCCTTCACCATCGCGGTCGCCGCGTGGCTGTGGTTCACCGCGCTGTTCGCGAACCTCGCCGAAGCCGTCGCCGAAGGACGAGGCCGCGCGCAGGCGGAATCGTTGCGGCGCAGCAGGACCGAAGCCGTCGCCCGCAAGCTCGTCGACGGTGGTGAGCGGAAGGTTCCCGGCACCGCGCTGGCGATCGGCGACGAGGTCGTGGTCGAGGCGGGCGAGACCATCCCCGGCGACGGCGACGTGGTCGAGGGCATCGCGACCGTCGACGAGTCGGCCATCACCGGCGAATCCGCGCCCGTCATCCGGGAATCCGGCGGTGACCGCTCGGCGGTGACGGCAGGAACCACCGTGCTCTCCGACCGCGTCGTCGTGCGGATCACCGCCGCACCGGGCGAGACCTTCGTGGACCGCGTGATCGCGCTCGTCGAAGGCGCGCAACGGCAGAAGACGCCCAACGAGATCGCGCTGACCATCCTGCTGTCCACGCTGACGATCATCTTCGTGCTCGCCGTGGTCGCCCTGCAGCCGATGGCGGCCTACTCCGGTTCGCTGATCGAGGTCACGACCTTGACCGCGCTGCTGGTGTGCCTGATCCCCACCACGATCGGAGCGCTGCTCTCGGCGATCGGCATCGCCGGGATGGACCGGCTCGTGCAGCGCAACGTCCTCGCCAAGTCCGGCCGCGCCGTCGAGGCCGCCGGCGACGTGGACACGCTCCTGCTGGACAAGACCGGGACCATCACCTTCGGCAACCGCAGGTGCACCGAACTCATCCCCGTCGACGACGTCGGCCCGGACGAGCTCGCGGAGGTCGCCCGCCTGTCGAGCCTCGCCGACCCCACGCCCGAAGGCAGCAGCGTCGTGGCCTTCTGCGCGCGGGAGTTCGGCCTGCCCGAGGCAGCCGTTGGCGCGGAGGTGGGTGGGAGGAAGGTTCCCTTCACCGCGCAGACCCGGATGAGCGGCATCGACCTCGACGGCCGCAGCATCCGCAAGGGAGCCATCAGCGCAGTTCGCGACCAGGTGGGGGAACTTCCCGATCAGATCGTGCGATGCGCCGACGAGATCGCCGCCTCCGGCGCGACACCGCTGGTCATCGCCGAGAACGACCGCGTGATGGGCCTCATCCGGCTGTCCGATGTGGTCAAACCCGGGATGCGGGAGCGCTTCGCCGAACTGCGCGCGATGGGCATCCGGACGGTGATGATCACCGGTGACAACGAGCTCACAGCCCGCGCCATCGCCGCAGAAGCGGGCGTGGACGACTACCTCGCCGAGGCCAAGCCCGAGGACAAGATGGCCTTGATCAAGCGGGAGCAGGCCGGTGGGCGGATGGTGGCCATGACCGGTGACGGCACCAACGACGCCCCCGCGCTCGCCCAGGCCGACGTCGGGGTCGCGATGAACACCGGCACCAGCGCGGCCAAGGAAGCCGGCAACATGGTCGATCTCGACTCGGATCCGACCAAGCTGATCGAGATCGTCGAGATCGGCAAGCAGCTGCTGATCACCCGCGGCGCGTTGACGACGTTCAGCATCGCCAACGACCTGGCCAAGTACTTCGCGATCCTGCCCGCGCTGTTCGTGGGCATACACCCGCAGCTGGACGCGCTGAACGTCATGGGCCTGTCGACCCCGAACTCGGCTGTGCTGTCGGCCGTGGTGTTCAACGCGTTGATCATCGTCGCGCTGATCCCGCTGGCGCTGCGCGGTGTCCGCTACCGGCCGTCCACGGCGGCCGTCCTGCTGCGGCGGAATCTGCTGGTCTACGGCCTGGGCGGCGTGGTGACGCCGTTCGCCGGGATCTGGCTGATCGACCTGGTGATCCGATTCGTGCCCGGAATCGGGTGAGGGGAGTGAGTGCGGTGCTGCGTCAGTGCGCGGCGGGCCTTCGGCTGCTGCTGGTGGCCACGGTCCTGCTCGGCATCGGCTATCCGATGGCGATCTGGGGAGTCAGCCGACTCCCGGGACTGGTGGCCCACGCGGAGGGTTCGCAGATCGTGGCCGACGGCCGCGTGGTCGGCTCCTCGCTGATCGGAATCGACCCCGTGCCCGGAGATCCGGCGAGGGATCCCTACTTCCACACCCGGCCCTCGGCGTCGGCGGAAGGTTCCCTCGGTCCCGGCGACCCGGCCACTTCGGGCGGCTCGAACCTCGGCGGCTTCAACGGCGACCTGCTCGCCGCGGTCCAGGAGCGCCGCACCGCCATCGCCGCCCGGGAGGGAGTCGCCCCCCACGCGGTCCCGGCCGACGCGGTCACCGCCTCGGCGAGCGGGGTCGACCCGCACATCAGCCCGGCCTACGCCGAGCTCCAGGCGCCCCGCGTGGCGCGGGTGACGGGACTGCCCCTCGCAGAGGTCCACCGCCTCATCGCCGACTGCGAGGAAGGCGGCCTCGTGTCACCGAGGGCCGTCAACGTCACGACCCTCAACGTGGCCGTGCACCGGGCCGCGCGGTGACGAGGGGAACGAACGTGTCGCGCGGCCACGTCGGTCAGCCGAGACTGAGGGCGCCTCGGTCGCGGAGGCCGGGGCGCCGGCGATGTCACCGGATGATGTTCGGCGCTAATAACAGCGGGCAGTAGGAGACTGGACGTCGTGGAACAGGGGCGAAAGCGCGGTGAGCTGCGGATATACCTCGGGGCGGCGCCGGGGGTCGGCAAGACCTACGCGATGCTCAACGAAGCGCACCGCCGGGCCGGGCGCGGCACCGACGTGGTCGCCGGGTTCATCGAGGACCACGGTCGCGCCAAGACCGCGGCGCTGCTCGACGGCCTGGAGGTGCTGCCGAGGGCGGAGAGGTCCCATCGCGGAATCGCGCTGACCGAGTTCGACGTGGACGGGATGCTCGCGCGCCGGCCCGAGGTCGCCGTCGTCGACGAGCTCGCCCACACCAACGCCCCCGGCAGCCGCAACGAGAAGCGCTGGCAGGACGTCGAGGAACTCCTCGACGCCGGCATCACCGTGCTCTCCACCGTCAACGTCCAGCACCTGGACAGCCTCAACGACGTCGTGGAGACCATCACCGGAGTCCGCCAGCAGGAAACCGTCCCCGACGAGGTGGTCCGCAGGGCGGGGCAGATCGAGCTGGTCGACATCACCCCGCAGGCGCTGCGCCGCCGCATGGCCCACGGCAACGTCTACCCGGCCGAGCGGGTCGACGCGGCCCTGGGCAACTACTTCCGCACCGGCAACCTCACCGCGCTGCGCGAGCTGGCCCTGCTGTGGCTGGCCGACCAGGTGGACGTGGCGCTGCGCCGGTACCGGGCCGAGGAGCAGATCACTGCCACGTGGGAGACGCGGGAACGGGTCGTGGTCGCGGTGACCGGCGGACCGGAGAGCGAGACGCTGATCCGCCGGGCCCGCCGGATCGCCGCTCGCGCCGGGGCCGAGCTGCAGGTCGTGCACGTCCTGCGCGGCGACGGGCTGTCCGGGACGTCCCCTCGCGCGCTGGGCAAGGCGCGCAAGGTCGCCGATGCCGTGGGCGCCAGCTTCCACACCGTCGTCGGCGACGACGTCCCGGAAGCGCTTCTGGAGTTCGCCCGCGCCGCCGACGCCACCCAGCTCGTGCTGGGAACCTCTCGCCGATCGCGCTGGGCGCGGGTGTTCGACGAGGGGATCGGTTCGACCACCGTGCAGAAGTCGGGGCCGATCGACGTGCACATGGTCACCCACGACGAGGCGGGAACCAGGCGGCTGCTGAAGAACCTGGCCCGCAACCCGCTGTCGGCGACCCGCCAGGCGTGGGGCTGGGTGCTCGCGGTGGTGCTGCCCGCGCTGGTCACGGTGATCGCCACGACGTGGGTCGACGTCGCGGTGTCCACCGACGTCGTCGGCTACTTCCTGACCACGATCGTGGTCGCGATGGTGGGAGGAATGGCCCCCTCGATCGCGGCCGCGCTGCTGGCGGGCGGGCTGCTGAACTTCTTCCTCACCGAACCGCGCTACTCGCTGATGGTCACCGATCCGGAGAACGTGGTCACGCTGGTCGGGATGATGCTGGTCGGGGTGCTGGTGGCCTTCACCGTCGACCGGGCGGCCCGGCTCGCCGAGCAGGCGGCCCGCGCCGGCACGGAGGCGGCCTTGCTCACCTCCTACGCCCGCACCGTGCTGACCCATCCGGCGCCCCTGGCCCGGCTGCTGGAGAAGGTCGCCGAGAACTTCGGCCTCACCTCGGTGGCCCTGCTGGAGCGCGTCGACGACTCCTGGCGGGTCGCCGCGAGCACCGGGGGAGATCCGTGCCGGCGACCCGATGAGTCCGATGTGGACATCGAGGTGACCAAGGACGCCCACCTGTCGCTGCGCCGCGCGGGGAAACGATCCCTTCCCGCCGCCGATCGCGTGGTCCTGGAAGGCGCTGCCGGGCAGGCGCTGCTGGCGCTGCGGCAGCAGCGGATGGCCGAGGGCGCCAGCGAGGCGCAGCGCCGCGCCGACGCCACCCAGCTGCGCACCGCCCTGCTGTCGGCCGTGGGCCACGACCTGCGCACCCCGCTGGCCTCGATCAAGGCGTCGGTGAGCAGCCTGCGCGCCCCCGACCTCCAGCTGTCCCCGGACGACACCGCGGAACTCCTGGCGGGAGTGGAGGAATCCGCCGACCGGCTCACCCGGCTCGTCGACAACCTGCTCGACTCCTCGCGCCTGGCCACCGGCGCCGTCACACCGCGGCTGCAGCCCGTCGGCTACGACGAGGTCGTCGCCCGCGCGCTGGCGGGCCTGGACGGGCGGCACCACATCGACCTCGACATCTCCGAGCTGTTGCCGCGCGCGATGGCCGATCCCGGGCTGCTGGAGCGGGTCGTGGCCAACGTCGTGCAGAACGCGCTCAAGTACGGGCGGCCGGGTGGAGGGCGCATCCGGGTCGGCGCCAGCGCCCACGCCTCCCGGGTCGAGCTGCGCGTCGTCGACCACGGGCCAGGACTTCCCGCCGGTGCCGACGACGACGCGTTCGCGCCCTTCGAGCGGCTCGGCGAGCACGGCGAGCGGGGTGACGCGGGACCGGGTGGTGTCGGCCTCGGGCTGAGCGTGGCGCAGGGTTTCGTGGACGCGATGAGGGGAACCATCCGCGCGGAGGACACTCCTGGTGGCGGGCTGACGATCGTGGTCTCGCTACCTGCGGCGGACCGACAGGGGGAGTAGATGTCCAAGGTCCTGGTGGTCGACGACGAACCGCAGCTGCTGCGCGCCCTGCGCATCAACCTGGCCGCTCGCGGGCACCAGGTGCTCACCGCCGTCGACGGGAGGTCGGCGCTGCGCGCGGCCGGTGACGGCAAACCCGACGTCGTCGTGCTGGACCTCGGGTTGCCGGACCTCGACGGCACCGAGGTGATCGCCGGGCTGCGCGGGTGGACGACGGTTCCCATCATCGTGCTGTCGGCCCGCACCGACTCCGCTGACAAGGTCCACGCCCTCGATGCCGGAGCCGACGACTACGTCACCAAACCCTTCGGCATGGACGAACTCCTGGCGCGGCTGCGCGCCGCAGTCCGCCGGGCCAGCACCAGCGGCTCGGCCGACCAGCCGGTGGTCGAGACGGCGACCTTCACCGTCGACCTCTCGGCGAAGAAGGTCCTGCGCGACGGCGTCGAGATCCACCTCACGCCCACCGAGTGGGGAATGCTGGAACTGCTGGCGCGCAACCAGGGTCGCCTCGTGGCGCAGAAGCAGCTGCTGCACGAGGTCTGGGGCCCGCAGTACGCCAACGAGACCCACTACCTGCGCGTTTACCTCGCCCAGCTCCGCCGCAAGCTGGAGCTCGACCCCAGCCGCCCCCGCCACCTGCTGACCGAGCCGGGAATGGGGTACCGGCTGGAGCTCTGACCCTTCTCGTGCGCGCTCGCGAATAGGGGTGGGAAGTTCCCGGAAGTGGGTGCTGGGCGGGTTGGAGCGCTGCTACTGTCGGTTCCGATCGGGTGATCAAATGCCGCCGCGACCTGGGGGTTTCCGCGATGACGACACCACCACCGCCTCCCGCCCCGGATGCGGGTGTTGCCGGGCAGACCATCACGGTCAACAAGGACAACGTCCTCCAGGTCCGCAGGACCATCCTGGCCGCGGCCGAGGACGCGAGCGAGCGGCTCAACGACCTCGCTCCGAGCCTGGCCGTCAGCCCGCCGGCCCGCGACGAGATCTCCCAGCGCGCCGCAGCGGTCTGGACCGCGAACCTGCTGGGGAACCCCGACTCGCACTTCCGCCGCTTGCAGCAGTACGTGGACAACGTGGTCGCGCTCGGGGAGCAACTGGGCGAAGCCGCCAGGCAGTACGGGTACACCGATGAAGAGATCAGCGCTTCGTTCCAGTCGAAGCGGGGACCGCAGTGAGAGGGATCCCGGTGCGCTTCGGTAGCCGGTTCGCAGCGGGGATCCCCGCTGCAGCCGTGATCGCGTTGGCCGGTTGCACGGTGAACGGTCCCGACCCGGTGCCACCCGCCCCGAAGCCCGAGTCGATGAACCTCCCGCAGCGTCCTCAGGATCTGCCCGTCGAGGGCAAGCAAGACGCCGACGTGTGCACTTGGATGAGTGCCGAGCAGGCGAGATCTATGCAGTTGGGTCCCGGTGCGCCGTTGCCCAAGGACGGCAGCAACTACAACGGGTGCGGCTACCTCGGCGATACGGGTGCCGCGCGGTTCGCCATCGGCGTGCGCATCGTGCCGGAGCCGATCGAGCTGCTCCTGCAGAAGATCAACTCGAGCCCGGGAACGCGGCAGGTATACGAGCTCAACGGATTCGGCACCGTGCAGAGCCAGATCAACGGTGGCGAGAGCCTCGGCTGCGACGCGTTCATCGACGCGGCGGAAGGCCAGACGGTCTGGGTCAACATGCAGCTGCAGACGCCCGGTGCCATGAACGCCGACCAGATGTGCGAGAAGGCCCAGACGGCGGCGCATTCCGCTGTCAGCACGTTGCAGGCTCAGAGCTAGGGGGCTGGCGTGACCTACATCGATCCGATCCGCGACATCCGGTTCACGGGGATGGACATCCCCGAGCTCCAGGAGTGGATCGCTCAGATCAAGCAAGGCCAAGGAACCCAGGCGATGCAGGGAGCCGTTCGCGCGTTGGACAAGTGCGTGCAGGTCGTGGTCGACCTCGACGACACGCTGCGCCGCGAGCTCGGCAAGCTGCACGTCGAATGGGAGGGCAGCGCAGGCAGTCTCGCCGCCGAGGCGACCCGGCAGCAGAGCGTGGCCCTCGGCAACGCCCCCGATCCGCTCGCGGTGTCCGCGAGCAGCGTCGACGCGCAGGCCGGCGGGTACGAGTCGGCGCGGCACCGGCTGCCCAACGCCGAGGAGCTGCGGCACAAGCAGTCGGAGAACGTCTTCGAGTGGGCCGGCGGTGGGTTCGGCTACGAGAGCGACTACGACGAGGAAGCCAAGAAGATCGAGGCGGAGAAGCAGGCCGCGCAGGCGGCGCTGTCGAACTACCGCGACACGTCGGTCGAGCAGGCCCAGGCCTACCAGCCGCTGCCGACGATGCCCGCCGCCGCGGTGGTGCCCGCGGCGTCGTCCGGGTCCACGCCCTCGGCCGGGATCGGATCGTTCGGGACCGCCACGGGCGGTTCCCAGGGAGACCTCGCCGGTGGCACGGTCGTCGGTGGCGCGGTCGCCGGCGGTCAGGTCGGCGGTGGTCAGGTCGGGGGTGACCGGCCGGGTGCGCCGAGGACGCCCGTCGAGCAGCCGTTGGCCGGGCAGCCGCCCGCGGGGAGGCGTCCCGGAGACCAGGAACGCCCCGGTGACCAGGAGCGTCCCGACCGGGGTGAGGACGAGCACGCCGCCGAGTTCGACGCAGATCCGGACCCGCGGGCCGGGGCCGACGACGGCGGAGTCAGCGCGGGGACGGTCCTCGGCATCGCAGCCGGTGGTGCCGCGGTGGCCGGGATCGGCGCGTACGCGGCGAGCAAGGCCATCGGCGGCCGGCTCCCGGCGACCGCGTCCGGTCCGAAGGTCGTGCCCGGCGCGGGCGAGTCGAAGACTCCCACGACGCGGGGCGGGACCATCGGCGGAGGTCCCGGCGACACGGTGGCGGGCAAGGCCGCGGGCAGCACCCCGGGCAGCCGGCCCGCACCGGGATCGATGATGTCGCCGGCGGCCACGCGCGGTGAGAAGCCGGGCGAGGACTCCGAGCACGAGAACAAGTACACCGCCGAGGAAACCCCGTTCGACGACGACCGGCTGGTCGCTCCCGCGGTGCTGGGCCACGTCGAGCCGGCGGCCACCGAGAGCGAAGACGAAGACGACGAGGACGAGCTGGAGAAGCAGGACTGACGTTGCGCCCCGGAGCCGAAGCCGACCCGATCTACCTGTCCGCGCTGGAGTTCGACGTCGTCTGCGAGGCGGCCGGGTTCGACGAGCGACGCCACATCATCCTCGACGTGCCCAGCCCGGGCCCCACCTACACCGAGCGCGCGGAACTCGTCGCGCAGGCGTGGGAGTCGTTGCGGCACAAGCGACTCGCCGAGACCAAGCGCGACCGGGTCGAGGTGGAGTTCGCCGACCTGCTCGCACTGCTGGACCGGCCGCAGCGCAGCATCGACGTCCGCATCTGGGCCGATCGCCCGATCCGCGCGCTGGCCTGCGCGAACGGCGGTGAAGGGCTGCTGACCGTCGTGGACGGCGACGTGGTCGAGATGACCCCGATCAGGGGCGGTTCGCTGGCCGAGGCCGCCGTGTCGGTCGCCGGTGATGTACCGCCCGGTCCCGGGCGCGCGGTCAGCCTGCCCAACGGTGCCCTGCGCACGGCATCGGACGTCGCCGGAGCGGGGAACCCGTTGGTCTTCACCGACGAGCTGCGCATCCTCGGAGTCGCTCACGACGACGCTGCGGACGTCGCGAACATGGCCAACAACATGGGCATTCGCGGCCAGTTCGGGGCGGAGGGCAGCGCGGGCCGCGGCAAACCCGCCCGCGCCGGCCGCGTGGTGGCCTTCCACGACACCGATCGTGGCCGCTACCTGCACGTGGTTCGCAGCAGCGGCGACGGCCGGGCCTGGAGCACCATCGCACCGGCCGACAACGGCCGTCTCGCCGAGTACGTCCGGGAACTCCTCGCCGAGGTCTGGGACGACTCCGCCGCCCACGACTTCAGTGGAAATCCGTACTCCGATTTCCGCTGAGATCCGGCCACTTCGGGGTGGTGCGGTTCTGGTTCGAACCGTCCACGATCGATGTCCGGTACGTCGGTTCGGTCCGAAACCGTCGACTGGTGAGGGTTGCGCAAGCGGGAGTGCGGGGCGGCGGAATTAGGGTGGGGTCGTGTATTCGGAGTTGATCTCGCGGGCGAAGCGCCTCGCGGAGAGCGGGACGCGAGCGATCCTGGGGATCGCCGGAGCGCCCGGAGCGGGCAAGGGAACCGTGGCCGAGCGGGTGCTCAGCGAGGTCGCCGACTCCGCCGTGCTGGTGCCGATGGACGGGTTCCACCTGGCCAACGAGCAGCTGCGGCGGTTGGGTCGGGCCGACCGCAAGGGAGCGCCGGACACCTTCGACGCCGCCGGCTACGTCGCGCTGCTGCGGCGGATCCGGGAAGGCTCGGAGGCCGTGTTCGCGCCCCGGTTCCACCGCGAGATCGAGGAGTCCTTCGCCGCCGAGATCGTCGTGGAGCCCGACGTCCCGCTGGTGATCACCGAGGGCAACTACCTGCTGCTGGAAACCCCGCCCTGGTCGCAGGTGCGCGGGCTGCTCGACGAGTGCTGGTTCCTCGCGCCCGACGACGAGGTGCGCGTGCAGCGGCTCATCGACCGCCACGTCCGCTACGGCCGGTCACCGGAGGCCGCGGCCGAGTGGGTCCGCCGCAGCGATGAGCGCAACGCCGCCCTCGTCGCGGGCACCCGCCACCGCGCGGATCTCGTCGTGGAGGGCGACCCGAGCTGACTCAGCGCTGCTCGAGTTCCGCGCGCACGTCGTCGGGGATGCGGCCGGTGTGGTCGATCGGCGTCCACGCCTCGCTGCGGATCCACTGCGAGCCGCAGCCCCGGCAGGCCAGCAGCGGAAGTCCGTCGAGCTGGGCGGGAGTCCGATGCCACGAGCACAACGACCGGCACGCGTGCACTGCCAGCGACATCAGTGCGAGGTCTGGGTCGAGCTGGGGCCGTGCGTGGCGGTGGGCTCCGGCGGGTCGGGCTCGGTGGTGGTGGTCGGCGTCGGCGACGGGCGGGTGGGCGATGGCCTGGTCGGCGTCGGGCGCGGCGTCGTCGTGGTCGGGCTCGGAGGTGGCGGCGGCGGTGCCTGCGTCGCCGACGGCGTCGTCGACGACGAGCTGCGCGTGGTCGACGATTCCTCGCTGGTGGTGGAGGTCTCCGAGCTCGTGGTGCCGGTGATCGGCGGGCCCGGGGGCATCGGCGGCGCCGTCGTGTACGAGGTGGCGCTGCTGCGCGTGGTGGTGGGGTGCAGCGTGATGTCCGGGCCCGCGGACTCGCGCTTGTCGGATCCGGCCACGACCGCTGCCGTCGTCGCGAAGATCGTGGCCACCGCGATGCCGGACGCGGCGAGCATCACCAGGCGCTTCGGCCGGGCGTCCGGGTCTTCCACGTCTAACGGGTCCATCGGTGCCCCAACTCGTGTCGGTTTGTCCTCGTCCCCCGCGGTCACCGGCTCGCGCCGGGATCTGGCGGATCATACCGGCAGCGGGATTGGTCTCGATCAGCTGCCGGTGATGTGACCTCGGAGCGGGCACGGCATCATCGGGGACCGTGACGGAATCGGAACGGGCACGACTGATCGCGCGGGTGCACGGGCAGGTTCAGGGCGTGGGTTTTCGCTGGTGGACGCGATCTCGCGCGCTGGAGCTGGGACTCGTCGGCAGCGCCACCAACCTCCCCGCCAGCCGGGTCGAGGTCGTCGCCGAGGGACCGCGGGAAGAGTGCGAAAAACTCCTGGAGGCGCTGCGTTCCGGCAGGACACCCGGTCGGGTGGATCACGTCGCCGAGCTGTGGATGGAACCCAAGGGCGGCCTGACGGGCTTCGTCGAGCGGTAAACTGCTTGGACCTGGGGACGAGTCCTAGGCGGCTCGGCCCGTGTGGTCTTTGCTTGCGCTCTCGTCTCACGGCTGGCTGCGGCGAGACGGGTCGCATCGCCCACCACTAGGTGGGGTGGGGCATGTGCACGAATACCCACGCCGAGCGCGCGCGGTCGCGCACGTTGACCCCGGCGACGACGTCAGCTGGTCCAGCGAACCCGCACCGACGACAAGAAAAGAAATCCCGGGTGGCTCGGTTGGCCCGCTCGGTGTGTCCACACCCCCGTAGTGGCAGCGTTGCGAGGTGTAGGCCGCGTCCACCTCGATCACCGGCACCCCCACGCGCCGCGCCTTGTAAGCGATGAACGTGCCGAGCGACGGCCAGGACGATTGTGTGGCCCGCTGGTCGCGTCGAACCGTGACACACGCTCACGGATGCCCTCGAGGTCCTCGAGGGCGATGCCGCGTTCGGTGCGTTGGGCGACGGCCACCACGCCTTCGGCGATCGAGTGATTGATGTGCGCGGCGTGCCGCGCCTCCCGCTTGGCTCGCTTCTTGAGCAGGCGTGCGGCGGAGCGGGTGCGCTTGGCCTGGATCTCCGCCTTCTTCCGAGCCTGCACCTGCGGTAACGAACCAATCCACGGCCGGAATAGTTGGTCGCATCGCTGGTGGTGGCCAGGTTGTTGATCCCCGGTCCACCCCGACCCAATCCCGAGGCTCGAACTCCGGTTGCTCGGGAATTTCGCAGACGGCGAGCAGGAACCACTTGCCGTCCCTGAAAACCAAGTCAGACTCTCCCCGACGATGCTCGATCAGGGGCCTCAGATCATTGGGCGAGGAGGCGAACGCGATGTTCTTCAACCGCCCGTGCATGGTCCAGATCGACACTGTGCGCTGGTCGTAGTTTACGCCGACCTCAGAGGCCGTGGTCTCGGAGCTCAGGCCGCGCAACACGTCATCAAGCGTGTCGGCGATGCCTCAGCTTCACCTGCACCATGGTCTTCACACCCGGACTATGACAGCGATCACCGACAAGCCGCTTTTACCAAGCAGAAGATCATGGCTGAAGAGCGGGTCAGGTGTAGGACGCCGTTCCTCGTGCATCGGGAGCTCAATTTCCACACCGGAGCCGGCCGGAGGATCCTGCGATGAGCGCTGAACCAGCGGTTCTGCGTCGAGCGGACCTCGATCGACGGTAGAGTCCCGCGGACGTGGTCGCGTAACCGACGGGAAGGTCGACGGCAGCCGTGCATCTCAAGAGCCTGACGCTGAAGGGGTTCAAGTCCTTCGCCTCGGCCACGACGCTGCGCTTCGAACCCGGCATCACCTGCGTCGTCGGACCCAACGGCTCCGGCAAGTCCAACGTCCTCGACGCCCTGCGCTGGGTGATGGGCGAGCAGGGCGCCAAGGACCTGCGCGGCGGCAAGATGGAGGACGTGATCTTCGCGGGCACCGCGGGCCGCGCCCCGCTGGGCCGCGCCGAGGTCACGCTGACCATCGACAACGCCGACGGCGCGCTGCCGATCGAGTACACCGAGGTCTCCATCACCCGCCGGATGTTCCGCGACGGCGCCAGCGAGTACGAGATCAACGGCAACACCTGCCGGCTGATGGACGTGCAGGAACTGCTGTCGGACTCCGGCATCGGCCGCGAGATGCACGTCATCGTCGGTCAGGGCCAGCTGGCGTCGATCCTGCAGGCCAAGCCGGACGAGAACCGCCGCCTCATCGAAGAGGCCGCCGGCGTGCTCAAACACCGCAAGCGCAAGGAAAAGGCGCTGCGCAAGCTCGACGCGATGCAGGCCAACCTGACGCGCCTGACCGACCTCACCAGCGAGCTGCGGCGACAGCTCAAGCCGCTGGGCAAGCAGGCCGAGATCGCCCGCAAGGCGCAGACCGTGCAGGCCGACCTGCGCGACGCCAGGCTCCGGATCATCGCCGACGACCTGGTCACGGCCCGCGCGGACCTGGCCCGCGACGAGGCCGATCAGGAGACCGCGCGCGCCAAGCGCACCGAGGTCGAGCGGGCCCTGCAGTTCGCCCAGTCCGAGGAGAAGACCCTCGAAGAGGCCGTCGCCGCCGACGCGCCGCGCCTGAACAAGGCCCAGGAGACCTGGTACCGGTTGTCGGCGCTGGAAGAACGCCTGCGCGGCACGCTGCGGCTGGCCGCTGAACGGCACCGGCACCTCACCGAGCAGACCGAGGAGCAGCGCTCCGGTCGCGACCCCGACCAGCTCGACGCCGAGGCCGAGGAGGCCGCCGAGCAGGAGATCGAGCTCCGCGAGCAGGTCGAGGAGGCGCGCGAAGCCCTTCAGGACGTGGTGCAGCGCCGCTCCGAACTGGAATCGCAGCTCAAGCAGGCCGAACAGGCCCACATGGCGGCGGTGCGGGCAATCGCCGACCGGCGCGAAGGCGCCGCCCGCCTGTCCGGCCAGGTCGAGTCGCTGCGCGGGAAGGTCAGCGACAGCGCCGACGAGATCGAGCGCCTCAGCGAATCCCTGGAGGAGGCCACCGCTCGCGCCGAGGAGGCGAACGGCGCGCTGGCCGACGCCGAGGAGGAGAGCGGCGGCTACGACTCCGACGACGCCGGCCTGCAGGAACGCCGCGAGAACGCGGCGCAGGCGCGCGACGCCGCCCGCGCGCGGGTGGAGGAGCTGGTCAAGCAGGAGCGCGCTGCGGAACGCGAGATCGCGTCGTGGAAGGCGCGGGTCGAGGCCCTGTCGATGGGTCTGCAGCGCAAGGACGGCGCCGGTGCCCTGCTGGCCGCCGGTGACCGGGTGCCCGGGCTGCTGGGATCGGTCGCCGCGCTGCTCACCGTCGAAACCGGTGCCGAGGCCGCGCTCGCCGCTGCGCTGGGCGCGGTCGCCGACGCGGTCGTGGTGCGCGGTGTCACCGACGCGGTGACCGCGCTGAACCTGCTCAAGTCCGACGACGCGGGTCGTTCCGGCGTGGTGATCGGTTCCGACGCCGACGTCGACCGCTCGCACTGGCCGCAGCTGCCCGGTTCGGCCCGGTGGGCGGTGGACCTGATCGCCGCTCCGGACGAGCTCCGGGGTGCGGTGCTCAGCGCGCTGGACCAGGTCGTGGTGGTCGACACCCTCGACGCCGCGCGGGAAGTCGTGCAGGCCCATCCGAGCGTGCGGGCGGTGACCTCGACCGGTGACGTGCTCGGCGCGCACTGGGCCACCGGAGGTTCGGACGACAAGCAGAGCGTCATCGAGGTCCGCGCCGCCGTCGACGAGGCCGAGAGCGAGCTCGCCGCCGCCGAGCGCAGGCTGGAGCAGCATTCGGCCGCGCTGGAAGGCGCTCGCGCCGAGGAGGAGTCGCGGCGCGCCGAGGCCCGTGCCGCGCAGGAGCAGATCAACGAGGCCAAGGTCGCTCGCGCTCGCAGCACCGAGCGGTTGTCGAGCCTGCAGCGCGCCGCCCGCAACGCGACCTCCGAGGTCGAGCGGATCTCCGAGCAGCGCGTCAAGGTCGAGCAGACCCGCGACCAGTCGCTGGTGAAGCTCGCCGAGCTCGAAGAGCGCCTCGACGCGGTGAAGAACGAGCAGGAAGAGGCCGCCGAGCCCGACACCGACGAGCGCGACCGCCTCTCCACCGAGCTCACGGCGGTGCGTCAGCAGGAGATGGACGCGCGGCTGACCCAGCGCACCGCCGAGGAGCGTGCTCGCGCCGTGCAGGGCCGGGCCGATCAGCTGCGCCGCGCCGCACGTCACGAGCGCGAGACCCGCGCTCGCGCCGCGGCCGCCCGCGAGGCCCGGGAACGCGCCGCCCGCGTCACGCGCGCCGTCATCGACGGAGCCGAGACCGCGCTGGAGCGGATCGCGGTGTCGCTGCAGGCCGCGACCGAGGAGCGAGACGTCGCGCAGGCCAAGCAGAGCGAGCACGAGCAGGCCCTCGGCGTGATCCGCGCCCGCGTCCGCGAGCTGTCCGGTGAGCTGGAGAAGCTGACCGATGCGGTGCACCGCGACGAGGTGGTGCGCGCCGAGCAGCGGTTGCGGATCGAGCAGCTCGAAACCAAGATCATCGAGGACTTCGGGATCGGGTTGGACGACCTGGTCGACGAGTACGGCCCGACCGTGCCGGTGCCACCGAGCCCCGCCGAGGTCGCCGAGTACGAGGCGGCGAAGGAACGCGGCGACGAGGTCAGCGCCCCGCCGCCGGTGCCCTTCGACCGGGCGACCCAGGAGCGGCGCGCCAAGCGCGCGGAGAAGGACCTGTCGCTGCTGGGCAAGGTCAACCCGCTGGCGCTGGAGGAGTTCGCGGCGCTGGAGGAGCGCTACAAGTTCCTGTCCACCCAGCTGGAAGACCTCAAGGACAGCCGCCGCGACCTGCTCAGCGTGGTCAAGGAGGTCGACGAGAAGATCCTGGAGGTCTTCAGCTCCGCTTTCGAGGACGTGGCCAAGGAGTTCGAGGTCGTCTTCAAGGTCCTGTTCCCGGGCGGCGACGGCCGCCTGACCCTGACCGATCCCGGCGACATGCTCAGCACCGGTGTGGAGGTCGAAGCGCGTCCGCCGGGCAAGAAGGTCAAGCGGCTGTCGCTGCTGTCCGGTGGCGAGAAGTCGCTGACCGCGGTGGCGATGCTCGTGGCGATCTTCCGCGCCCGTCCCTCGCCGTTCTACGTGATGGACGAGGTCGAGGCGGCGCTGGACGACACCAACCTGCGCCGCCTGATCACGCTGCTCGATCAGCTGCGCGCCACCTCGCAGCTGATCATCATCACGCACCAGAAGCCGACGATGGAGATCGCCGACGCGCTCTACGGCGTGACGATGCGTGGCGACGGCATCACCCAGGTCATCTCGCAGCGCCTGAAGGGCAAGGCGGACGAGAAGTCCGACGAACCCGAGCCCGAAGGCGCCCCGGAAGAGGGCGACGTCGCCTCGGTCCTGGACTAGATCCCGCCCCAGGCGTAGCCGACGCCGAAGGCGACCAGCGCGGCCACCAGGACGATGCCGAGCATCAGCGTCCAGCCCGGTGCGGTCTCCCGGTGCGGGTGCCGCAGCACCTCGTGATCAGCGGTGATGCGTTGCGGTGCGGCGCGGTTCCACAGGTCGGGGCGGCGCAGGTCGGCTTGGCAGTCGGCGCATTCGGCCAGATGCGTGCGCATCATCAGCCAGTCGACGTCGTCGAGGTCGCCGACCGCGTAGGCGTCCAGCCTGCTCTGGAACTCCCGGTGATCGGTGCCGTGCGCGGTGGGCGATCCGGCCCGGCTCCTGTGGACGAAGATCCCCATTGCTCCTTGATCGGCTCGTCGCCACCAGGACTGAAGGGCTGTGCGCAGGCATTGCGGACGGGGGTTTGGGGGCAGGCGAACGCATGCGCGAAGATGGGCGTGATCCGGCATCTCACCGGGCGAGGAGTCGGCGTCGTGCTCCCGCGAGCACCACCCCGAGTGCGGGGACCGAGGCAGGCACTAGGAGATTCTTGATGACCAACCCGTACGGCCCCCTGCCAGGGCAGTCGCCGTATCCGCAGCAGGGCGCTCAGGTGCCCCCCGGTTACGGTCCGCCGTCCGGCCCGATGCCGCAGCAGCCGATGCCCCAGGGCTACCCGCAGCAGCAGGGATATCCGCCGCAGGGCTACCCCCAGCAGGGCCCCGGCTACCCGCAGTCCGGGCCGATGCCGCAGATGCCCCCGCAGCAGATGCAGCAGATGCCTCCGCACCAGCAGATGCCGCAGCAGCAGATGCCTCCGCAGTTCCCGCCGCCTCCGCCCGGCATGGGGCGGCTGCTGATCGACTGCTCGTACCACTGGTTGATGCTGGCGTTCCTGCTGTTCAAGCCGCAGGTGACGATCAACGGTCAGCCCGGGCCTGTGCTGACCTGGGGCAAGAACCCGATCGACCTGCCGCCCGGGCAGCACCAGATCCGGGTGCACGTGAACTACCTGTGGAAGGTCGGGCACGCGACCGCGGTGATCCCGGTCGGAGCCGGCCAGCAGCTCGACGTGTACTACAAGCCCCCGGCGATGGTCTTCATGGACGGCGCGATCGGCCCGACCCCGCAGGAGACCCCGGGACTGGGCCTGACCATCGGCATCAGCATCGCCGCGTTCGTCCTGGTACTCCTCGTCGGCCTCCTGCCCCTGGCCTTCGCCTGACCCGCAGGCACAACGCGGCCCCGGTGACTGGCGGATTCTTGGGGTCCTCGCAACACCTGATGGCTTATGTGGTTGTCAGTAGATCACGCAGGCGCTCGGCTGGAGTCTTCCAGCCGAGCGTTTTGCGTGGTCGGCTGTTGAGTTGTTGGGCGACGTGTTCGAGGTCTGCGGCGCTGTGGGTGGACAGGTCGGTGCCTTTGGGGAAGTACTGGCGTAGCAGGCCGTTGGTGTTCTCGTTCGATCCGCGTTGCCAGGGTGAGTGCGGATCGCAGAAATACACAGGCACTCCCGTGGCAACGGTGAACTGCTTGTGCGCGGCCATCTCACAACCCTGGTCCCAGGTCAGGGAACCACGCAGGTGCTCTGGCAGGGTCTGGAACAGCGGTATCAGCACGTCGCGGACTTCCTCGGCGGTGTGCCTGCCGGGCAGGTGCCCGAGCATGACATAGCGGGTGGAGCGCTCGACCAGGGTTGCGATCGCGGACTCGCTGCGGGTGCCGACGATCAGGTCGCCTTCCCAGTGGCCGGGCACGGCCCGGTCGGCGACCTCGGGCGGACGCTCGGAGATCATCACCATTTCGTCGGCGAACCGCGGTGTGCGCCGGTTCGGTGCGCGGTGTGGTGTGCGGCGGGTGCGCCCGGTGCGCAGGGCGTCAGCGACCTCACGCCGCAGCCCGCCACGGGCCTGGACATAGATCGCTTGGTAGATCGTCTCCGTACTCACCCGCATGCCCTCGTCGTCGGGGAACTCGATGACCAGAGCGTGGCAGATCTGCTCGGATGACCACCGCTGCTGCAGCCGAGCGGCGGCAACCGGCCATCCTGGGCGAGCTTGGATTCCTTGGGGCGTGGCCGGCTCTTCGCCCACGCCCGCTGTGCCCGGTGCGGCCGGTAGACCCCTTCGGAACTGCGGGCATCGATCTCGCGTTTGATCGTGGACGCCGACCGGCCCAGCGCCCGCCCGATCGCCCGCAGCGATTCGCCTGCCCCATGCCGGTCAGCGATCTGCTCTCGCTCGGCCAGGGTGAGGAACCGAGGATGTAGCTCCGCCTCGACCGCAGCAAGAGACGGCTCCGATCCAACGCCGTTGATCGTGGTCACGCCAGTCTTGTAGTCGATCCGGCGGCCGTCCGGGTGCAGGCGCGCGTCACCGATCTTGCGGATGCCACGGTCCCAGTCCCTCGCCGTGCGTTCGTGGACCCCGGCTTGCACCGCGGCATCTCGCCTCCGCACTCCGGCCGCGCGCAACCGCTCATACTTCGCCCGACCGGGATGCGTCACGCCCCCATTTCCCCGGCCCGAAACACCCACCTTGCGCGCCCACCCGAATGCCGCATTCCGGTTCACCCCGACCTCCCGAGCAGCAGCCGAAATACTGCCACCCTCTCGCTCCAACGCCTCGAAAACCTCGCCCTCGACCCCGCAGAAACCACGATCCCCGCAACTCCCTGAAATCCAGGGTGTTGCGGGGATCGCCAGAACCCGCGATCTGGACCGGGGGCCGCGTTCGCGTCAAACCCCGAAAATCGCCGTATTCAGGCCTCCGATTACCGCCGTATTCCGATCCCTCCGGCAACGGCGGTCTACCCGGTACCTGGTTACCGCCGTTTTCCGGTCCGGGATTACCGCCGCAATCAGGGACCTGGTTGCGGCGGTAATCCGTGTTAGACGGTTTCGGGGACGGATTCTTCGGCGTCCCGGCTGTGGCGGAGGGAGAGCAGGCCGCCGACCACGAGGGTCACGATCACGCCCAGCGGGGTGTACCAGGGGAATGCCAGCGACGTCTCGCCGCCTTCGCCGTCGGGGAAGCTCACGCCGATGACGAAGTACAGCACCACCGCGATGGTCGCGACGAACGCGATGATCGCGTCGGCCTGCCGCGCGCGCTTGACCAGCAGCCCCAGCAGGAACGCGCCCAGCAGCGCGCCGTAGGTGTAGCTGGCGATGCTCAGACCGACCTCGACCACCGGGTTCTCGGTGCTGGTGAACATCGACGCGAACACCACGAACACCACCGCCCACACCAGCGTCCACAGCTTGCCCATCTTCAGCACGGCCGCGTCGTCGAGCGGTTTCTTCGACAGCCGCTGGTAGAGGTCGCTGACCGTCGAGGTCGACAGCGAGTTCAGCGAGGACGCCAGGGTGCTCATCGCGGCGGCGAGGATGCCGGCGATGAACAGCCCGGAGATGCCCGGCGGCAGGTCGTTGACGATGAACTGCGGGAACAGCTCGTCGGAGCTGGCCAGCCCCATCGAATCCGGCGTGGCGCCCTTGAAGAACGACCACAGCATGGTGCCGATGAACAGGAACAGCCCGAACTGCAGCGCCACCACGACACCGCTGGCGATCAGCGCCCGCCGGCCGTCCTTGAGGTCCTTGCAGGCCAGCAGGCGCTGCACCATCAGCTGGTCGGCGCCGTGCGAGGCCATCGCGAACACCGCGCCACCGATCACCGCGGTGAAGAACGCGTACTGGTCGGTGATGATCGACGAGGAGAAGTCCAGCAGCTGGAACTTGCCCTCGGCCATCGCCGTGGAGAACCAGTCGCCGGGGAGCTTGCCGAACAGGATGATCCCGGCCAGGATCGCGCCGCCGATGTAGACGAACATCTGGATCGCGTCGACCCACACCACGGCCTTGATGCCCCCGAAGTACGTGTAGATCACGGTCAGGACCGCCAGCAGCGCGATGATCTGCCAGTACGACAGGTGCACGTCGAACGCCGCGAGCATCACCTTCACCGGGATCGCCGTGGCGAACAGCCGCAGGCCGTCGGCGAGCAACCGGGTGATCAGGAACGTCACCGACGCGGTGCCCTGCAGGCCGGTTCCGAAGCGCTGGCCGAGGAAGGCGTAGGCGCTCACCAGGTTTCCGGCGAAGTAGCGGGGCAGCAGCACGAAGGAGACCACGATGCGGCCGATCAGGTAGCCGATCGCCAGCTGCAGGTAGGTGAAGCTGCCGAGGTAGGCCACTGTCGGCACGCTGATCACGGTCAGCGTCGAGGTCTCGGTGGCCACCACCGAGAAGCACACGGCCCACCAGGGGAGTTGCCGCCCGCCGACGAAGTAGTCCTGCGAGCTCTTCTGCTTGCCGCTGAGCAGCAATCCCAGGGCCGGCATCGCGATCAGGTACAACCCGATCACGACGAGGTCGAGCGATCGCATCTGGCCTCCTAGTTCGTTGCGGCGGACCGCATGATCAGCCGCCGGGGCTGGGTGGTGGCGGGTTCGGGCAGTCGCAGGCCGGTCGCGCCCGGAGTGATGCTGCCCAGGACTCGGGGGCCGGCGGCCCCCGTGGTTCCGGGCGTGTTGCCGGGGAGACCGTTCCAGGTCAGGAAACCGAGCAGCGCGGTGAGCAGGGCTTCCTTGCTGTCGGAGGGCATCCCGAGATCGTCGCTGACCAGCACCGGGACGTCCAGCTCTCGGCGAAGTGCTGCCAGCAGCACGGGGTTGTGCACGCCGCCGCCGGCGACGACGACGCGTCCGGCGCCTTCGGCCCGGCAGGCGTCGGCGATGGTGCGCGCGGTCAGCTGGGTCAGGGTCGCGAGCAGGTCGGCGTCCGAGACGGGCTCGCCGAGCTCGTCGAGCGCGCGGGCGAGGTAGCCGGAGTTGAAGTGCTCCTTGCCGGTCGACTTCGGCGCGGGCAGCCGGTAGTACTCGTCGTCCAGGAGGTTCGTGAGCAGGTCTTCGCGCACGGTCCCGGAGGCGGCCAGCGCGCCGTCGGTGTCCTGCGGCTTGCCGGTCCGCTGCTGCGCGGCGAGGTCGATCAGAGCGTTGCCGGGGCCGGTGTCGTAGGCCAGCGGCTCCGGCCCGCCGACCACGGCGATGTTGGCGATCCCACCGATGTTCAGCGCCACCGGTGTCCCCGATTTCAGTGGAACTCCGGTCCCCGGTTCCCACTGAACTCCGGGATCTCCGAGCCAGAGGGAGTCGAGGACGCCGGCGAGGGGAGCGCCGTGGCCGGAGGCGGCGACGTCGCGGGTGCGCAGGTCGGAGATGACCGGCAGGCCGGTGGCCTCGGCGATCCAGGCCGGTTGGCCGATCTGGAGGGTGCCGTGGGCACGGCCGCCTTCGACCCAGTGGTAGATCGTCTGGCCGAGCGAGGAGACGAAGTCGGCTTCGCCGCCCGCCAGTTCCACGCCCCGGAGTGCGGCGTCGGCGAAGCACCGGCCGACGAGGGTGTCGAGGCGGCAGAAGGTCTCGGCGTCGAGGACCCCCGGCGGCAGCGCCGCGAGGAGGTCTTCGCGCAGGTCGGCGGGGTAGGCGAGGGTGTGATCGCCGAGCGGGCGGAGCTCGATCGTCTCGCCGTCGAGGCGCAGCTCCGCCGCGACGACGTCGATGCCGTCCATCGACGTTCCCGAGAGCAGCCCCACCACTCGCCACCAGCGCATACCTGTGGTGTATTGCACACGGGCATGAAAAAGCAAGCACTATGTGGCCATTGTTGGTGAATTGCTCACGTGACTGCCCGGCAGGTGCCTGGTGGAAGCGGTTAGAGCAGGTGGGAGGATGGGCGGGTGACCACCGAAACCCTGATTCTGATCGTCGTCGTTGTCGCGGTGGTGCTGGCTCTCGCCGTGGTCGCCGGTGTGGTGCTCAACCGCCGTCGGCGGATCAGCCTGCGCGAGAAGGACGAAGCCGACGCGCCCACCGCCGTCAAGGGCGGCGGCTACCAGACCGGTAGCGGCATCAGCTTCGCCAGCGGCGCCGCGACCGCCGAGCCCGAGGCCGCGGCCGAACCCGCCGCGCCGGAGCACCCGGTCGAAGAGCGCACCGAGGTGGAGGGCCAGCCCGGCGTCGGCGACGACGCGGCGGTCCCGCGCGACACCGAGCGGCGCGGCATCGTCGACGTCGAACTCCCCGAGGACACCGCGACGGCCGAACCCGTCGCGGAACCGGAGGTTCCCGCCCAGCCCACGGCCCCGCCGGAGCCCACGGCCCCGCCGGAGCCCACGGCCCCGCCGGAGCCCGAGGCTCCGCCGGAGCCCGAGGCGCCCGCCGTCGAGGTGGAGGAGATCGAGCCCACCGCCGGTCGCCTCGAGCGGCTCCGCGGCCGGCTGTCCCGCTCCCGCACGACCTTCGGGCAGAGCCTGCTGGGCCTGCTCGGCGCGGGTGACCTCGACGAGGACTCCTGGGAGGAGATCGAGGACACCCTGCTGATGGCCGACCTGGGCGCGGCCACCACCACCGAGATCACCGAGCGGCTGCGCTCCGAGATCGCCTCCCGCGCCGTGCGCAGCTCGGAGGAGGCCCGCACCGTCCTGCGCGAGGTGCTCGTCGACGCGCTCGGCAAGGACATGGAGCGCTCGGTGCGCGCGCTGCCGCACGGCGACCCGGCCGACGGCGGCAAGCCGGCGGTGCTGCTGGTCGTGGGCGTCAACGGCACCGGCAAGACGACGACCACCGGCAAGCTGGCCCGCGTCCTGGTCGCCGACGGCCGGACCGTGCTGCTCGGTGCCGCCGACACCTTCCGCGCCGCCGCCGTCGAGCAGCTGGCGACCTGGGGTGAACGCGTCGGTGCCGAGGTGGTGCGCGGCAACGAGGGAGCCGACCCGGCCAGCGTGGCGTTCGAGGCCGTCAGCCGGGGCAGCGACAGCGCCGTGGACGCGGTGCTGGTCGACACCGCCGGACGGCTGCACACCAAGACCGGTCTGATGGACGAGCTCGGCAAGGTCAAGCGCGTCGTGGAGAAGAAGGCCCAGGTCGACGAGGTGCTGCTGGTCCTCGACGCCACCACGGGGCAGAACGGGCTCATGCAGGCCCGGGTGTTCTCCGAGGTCGTCGACGTCACCGGCATCGTGCTGACCAAGCTCGACGGCACCGCCAAGGGCGGCATCGTCTTCCAGGTCCAGCGCGAGCTCGGCGTCCCGGTCAAGCTCGTCGGCCTCGGCGAGGGGGCGGACGACCTGGCCCCGTTCGAGCCGGGAGCGTTCGTCGACGCCCTGCTCAACTGACCCCGAGCCCGACATGCACGAGGAAGCCCCCGGCACGACTCGCCGGGGGCTTCGTCGTGCCCGGGGCCCTTCGAGAGGGGACTTCGAATTTCGCGCGAGTTCGACCGGGATCTTTCGGACTCGAATGTCGCGCGAAATTCGAACGATGCCTTTCCGGCGGGCGGGTTTTGGGCGGTTCGGGAGCATTTCCGCGCGAGGTGTGCAGGTTCACTGCGCGAGAGTTTGTGGTACGGGCGTTCCATGTAGTTGAGTTGAGCCCGCGACGCCGCCGAGCGGATCTCGTCGCAGTCTGACCAGCTCTTTCGGGAAGGAACGTCGCGTGGGTACCGGAGTCCAGGGGGGAACGCCGCGGACCCAGCGGGTCACCGCCATCGTGACCGTGGTCGTGGTCGTGCTGGTGGCCTTGGCGTTGCGGCCGCCGTTCACGGCGGTGGCGCCGCTGCTGGACCGCATCCAGCGCGACCTCGGGGTCACGGGGACGTTCAGCGGAGTGCTGACCACCCTGCCGGTGGTGTGCCTGGGCGCCTTCGCGTTCGTCGCGCCGCGGCTGCGCCAGCGCTTCGGCGATGAGCGAGTGCTGCTGGGCTGCCTGGTGGTGCTGCTGATCGGCAACTCGCTGCGCGCCTTCGGCGACATCCCGACGCTGCTGGCGGGAACGATCGTGGTCGGCGCGGGCATCGCGGTCGCCAACGTCGCCGTGCCCGGTCTGATCAAGCGCGACTTCCCGCACACGGTCCCGGTGGTCACCGCCGTCTACACGATGTGCCTGACGCTGGGCGGCGCGTTCGCTGCCGCCGCCGTGGTGCCGATCGGGCACGCGCTGGGTTCGGAGTGGCGGGCGCCGCTGGGGCTGCTGGCCGTTCCGGTGCTGGTGGCGCTGGTGATCAGCCTGGTCGCGGTGCGCGGCAGCGCGGTCGCCGCGCCGAAGCCGGTCAGCCCGGGAATCCTGTGGCGCACCCCGCTGGCGTGGCACCTCACCTTCTTCATGGGCTTGCAGTCCTCGCTGGCCTACGTCGTGTTCGGCTGGCTGCCGACGATGTTGCAGAGCCGGGGGATGACCCCGGAGCTGGCCGGGCTGGCGCTGGGCGTGCAGGCGGCGATCCAGGCCGCCGGGTCGATGTCGATCCCGCTGCTGTGCCGGCGCTTGCGCGACCAGCGGCCGATCATCGTGGTGCTGTCGCTGATGCTCATGTTCGGATTCGGCGGCATCCTGCTCGGCCCCACCGGACTGCTGTGGCCCGCGGTGGTGGTGCTGGGCCTGGCCCAGGGCGCGGCGTTCGGCCTGGCGCTGACGCTGCTGGGGCTGCGCTCGCCGGACAGCGACACCACGACCGCCTTGTCCGGCATGGCCCAGGGTGGGGGTTATCTCATCGCCGCGGCGGGCCCGCTGCTCATCGGTCTGCTGCACGACATCTCCGGCGCGTGGACGCTGCCGCTGGTGCTGATCCTGGCCTGCTCAGCGGGCTGGCTGGGCTTCGGGCTCTCCGTCGGCAGGCCCGTCCAGGTCCCGTCGGTGATCGGCCGCGTAACACCGAATTGACGTGCGCATCTGCCCGTAACAGCGGGTGGGTCACATTTCACGCCTGCGTTACAGCACGACGCTTCGCCTGAAACAGGCATTTCCCAAGATGCGGCCAACTCGGTTCGCACGGGGAGGCAATGTGAATTCAGGCGACACCGCATGGGTGCTCGTGAGCGCCGCTCTTGTCCTGCTGATGACCCCAGGGCTGGCGTTCTTCTACGGCGGCATGGTCCGGTCCCGGGGTGTGCTGAACATGCTGATGATGAGCCTCGGCTCGATCGGCGTGATCGGCGTGCTGTGGGTGCTGTTCGGCTACTCGATGGCCTTCGCCACCGACATCGGTGGTCTGGGTCTGCTGGCGAACCCCTTCGAGAACTTCGGTCTGGCGGGCCTGCTCGGTGAGGACTCGCTGTCGGGCACGATCCCGTCGCTCGCCTTCGTCGGCTTCCAGGCGATGTTCGCGATCCTGACGGTCGCGCTGATCTCCGGCGCCATCGCCGACCGCGCCCGCTTCGGCCCGTGGTTGCTGTTCGCCGCGCTGTGGGCGGTCGTGGTGTACTTCCCGGTCGCGCACTGGGTCTTCGACTTCGACGACACCGACGACGCGGGCAACGTGACCGGCGTCGGTGGCTGGATCGCCAACCGCCTGGCCGCGATCGACTTCGCGGGTGGCACCGCGGTCCACATCAACGCCGGTGCCGCCGCGCTGGCCCTGGTGCTGGTGCTGGGCAAGCGCAAGAACTGGCCCAAGGGCGTCGGCAAGCCGCACAACCTGCCGTTCGTGGTGCTCGGCGCCGGGCTGCTGTGGTTCGGCTGGTTCGGCTTCAACGCCGGTTCCGCGCTGGCCGCCGACAACACGGCGGCGTTCGTCCTGGTCAACACGCTGGTCGCCACCAGCGCGGCGATGCTGGGCTGGCTGCTGGTGGAGCGGCTGCGCGACGGTCACGCCACCACGCTGGGCGCCGCGTCGGGCATCGTGGCCGGTCTGGTCGCGATCACCCCGGCCTGCTCGTCGGTGACGCCGCTGGGCGCCATCGCGATCGGTGCGATCACGGGCGCGGCCTGCGCGCTGGCGGTGAGCCTGAAGTTCACGTTCGGCTACGACGATTCCCTCGACGTCGTCGGCGTCCACCTGGTCGGCGGCCTGCTGGGCACGCTGCTGGTGGGTCTGTTCGCCTCGGCGGACGCCCCGGCGGGCGTGGCGGGCCTGTTCTACGGCGGCGGACTGGATCAGTTGTGGCGGCAGGCCGTCGGAGCCTTCGCGGTGCTGATCTACTCCTTCGTGCTCAGCCTGCTCCTGGCCCTGATCGTGAAGGCGACCATCGGCTTCCGGCTGAGCGAGGAGGACGAGGCCGCGGGCATCGACGAGACCGAGCACGCGGAGACCGCGTACCACTTCGGGGATGACCGATCGGGTCGCCGCGCTTCCGCTGCGGCCGGCGACGTCGAAGACCGCAAGCTGGAGGGCAGCCGCGCATGAAGCTGGTGACCGCGATCGTTCAGCCGCAGAAGGTGGACGATCTCAAGGAGGAGCTCGGCAGGCTCGGCGTGCTGGGCATGACCGTGAGCGACGCCGAGGGCTACGGCAGGCAGAAGGGCCACACCGAGGTCTACCGGGGCGCTGAGTACTCGGTGGACTTCATCGAGAAGTCCCGCGTGGAGGTCCTGGTCGACGAGACCGACGTGGACAAGGTCGTCGAGGGGATCGTCAACGCCGCCCGCACCGGCAAGGTGGGCGACGGCAAGGTGTGGGTGACCGCGGTCGAGAGCGTCGTGCGGGTGCGCACCGGCGAGACCGGCGTGGCCGCCATCTGACCTGATCAGACCCCATCGAGCGCCTCCCGGCCGCGAGCCGGGAGGCGCTCTTGTCGCGTTCGTCGGCAGCTTCCCCCGGTGCGGATGCGTACAACTACGCAGTCGCATTCGGGCAGCTTCACGGTCTCGCGACGGCGCTGGTGCGGGCAGACTTCGTGGTGCGACGCGGTGATCAGGGAGGACCGGGGATCGCGCCCGTACTGGGGG
>NZ_SMLA01000063.1:0-34937 GCF_004349225.1 Saccharopolyspora karakumensis | reverse complement strand
GGGTTGTGGAGGTCGGTCCGGGGGTGCTGGACGAGCTGGTTCTGCGGGGGGCTCTGGCCCGGGGAGCGCAGGTCGTGGGGGCGTTGGACGCGGCGGTTCGGCTGTGCGTGGAGCACAGCAGGACTCGGGTGCAGTTCGGGCGTCCGATCGCGAAGTTCCAGGCCGTGCAGCACTTGGTGGCCGATGCGGCCGCCGAAGCGGCGCTCGCGCGGGCGGCGGTGGACGCCGCCGTGCTGGACGCGGCCGAGACCGGTGCGCTCTCGGCGGTCAAGGTCGCGGTGGCACGGTCCTGCGCCGGTCATGCGGCGTCGGTCGTGGTGCGCAACGCCCACCAGGTCCACGGCGCGATCGGCACGACCCGGGAACACCCGTTGCAGCTGTTCACGCTGCCCGCGCTCGACTGGCGCGGCGAGTTCGGCACCACCCGCGACTGGGACCGCTCCCTCGGCGAGACCACGAGGACCTCCTCGCTGTGGGACGTCGTCCTCGGCGATGCGGTCGACACGCCCGCCCTCCCGGGAGGTCACCGATGAGCCGCGAACTCCTGGCCGGAGTGCGGGTCCTCGACCTGTCCACGGTGTTCATGGGGCCTTACGCGGCGCAGGTGCTCGCCGAGTGGGGCGCCGACGTCGTCAAGGTCGAACCCCTGCGCGGCGACCAGGTGCGCGGCGTCGGCGACACCTCGGGCGCCGGCGTCGGGCCGATCTTCGTCAACGCCAACCGGGGCAAGCGCTCCCTCGCCGTGGACCTCAAGAGCGACGACGCCCGCGACGTCGTGCACGCGCTGGTGCGCGACGCCGACGTGCTCCTGCACAACATCCGCCCTCCGGCGGCGGCCCGGCTCGGACTGACCTGGGACGACCTGCGCGAGGTCAACCCGGCGCTGGTGCTGTGCGCGTTCCGCGGCTACGGCAGGCACGGCCCGAACGCCGACCGGCCCGCCTACGACGACGTGATCCAGGCGGCTTCCGGCATCGCCGACGCCCAGGCCGCCGCGGGCGGTGAGCCGGAGTACTGGCGCTCGGCCGCCTCCGACAAGGTGATGGGTCTCTACGGCGCCGCGGCCACCTGCGCCGCTCTCCGCGCTCGCGAGATCGACGGTGTCGGCCGCTCGGTGGAGGTCCCGATGTTCGAGGGGATGGCGTCGTTCATGCTGCTCGACCGGCAGGGCGGCTGGCTCACCGACCCGCCGTCAGGCCCCACCGGCTACCCGAGGACCGACTCCGCGCACCGTCGCCCGTACGCCACCGCGGACGGTCACCTGGCCGTCATGATGTACGCCGACAAGCACTGGATCGCGTTCTTCGACCTGATCGGCCGCCCCGAGCTCGCCGAGGACCCGCGCTTCCACGACATCGGGGCGCGCACGACCCACATCGACGAGCTCTACGCGCTGCTGGCCGAGGAGATGGTCCACCGCACCTCGGCGGAGTGGAGCGCGGCGTTCGAACGCTCCGACATCCCGCACGGGCCGGTCAACTCGATCGACGACCTCTTCGCGGACCCGCAGCTGGTGGCGACCGACTTCTTCCAGACCGTCGATCAGCCGGGCGTGGGCCCGGTCCGGCTGGCCCGGCGACCGATCGACTTCGGAACGCCGCCGCCACCACCGCGACCGGCCCCGCTGCTGGGCGAGCACTCCCGGGAGGTCCTGGCGGAAGCCGGTATCGCCGACGCCGACGTGCAACGCCTCGTCGACGCGGGCGTGCTCGGCACCACTGACGAGATCACTCGGCCGGGCTGAGGATCGCGACGAGGAAGTCCGAGTCCGCGCGGTGCGGGCGCAGGTCCCAGGTGGCCAGCGTGAGGTCCCGAGTGAGGCCGGCGGCTTCCACGTCGGCGAAGAACTCGTCGGGCTCGTACCCGCGTCCGGTCCCGAACCCGACGGCCACCCGGCCCCGCAGCGCCAGGTGCTCGCGGAACCGCTGCAGCACGGTGCGGCGGGTGCTCGAGGCGAGGAAGGTCATCACGTTCCCGGCGCACACGATCACGTCGAACGGTTCGCTGATGCCGCGCGCGGCGAGGTCGAGTTCCGCGAGGTCGTCGACGAACCAGCGCGGACCCGGGTGGTCCTCCTGCGCGGCCTTGATCAGCTCCGGGTCGACGTCCACGCCGACCACGTCGTGACCGGCCGCCGCGAGGGCCCCGGCGACCCGGCCCGGACCGCACCCGGCGTCGAGGATGCGCGAGCCGCGCGGCGCCATCGCGTCGATCAGCCGAGCCTCACCCGCGAGGTCCTCACCGGCCTCGGCCAGACCGCGCATCCGGCCGATGTACCAGGCGGAATGTCCCGGGTCAGCCGCCACCTTCTGCATCCACACGCTCTGCTCGACCATGCCCCCATTGTGCAGCGCCCCAGCGGCGCGGAGCTCACGGCCTGGCCGGTCGGAGCCCCTCCGCGCGGAGGGCGGGCCGGCCGGTGTCGAGCGCAGCGGGGCCGCGGACCCCGCTCCGAGTTCCGACAACCACCTCCTTGCCGTATTGAACTGATCGGTTGCCTGGTCGACTCTGTCGGACGGTGGCGCTCTGCTCCTGAGATCCGCTCGCCGCCACCTCCACGCGCCTCATCCCGTTCGCTCGGAAGGAGCTGATGTGGCCACGTCCAGCGCCGAATCGTCGAGCCGGCTCGTGCCGGATCAGCTGGGCACCGCCGGAGTGGTGTTCCTGGTGCTGGCGGCGGTCGCGCCGCTGACCGCCGCCATCGTCGTCGCGGGCCTGGCGATCGGGCTCGGCGGGGGCGGTGGAACCGTCGTCGCCTACCTGGCGGTCGCGGTCGTCCTGCTGCTGTTCGCGGTCGGCTACGCCCAGATGTCGCGCGAGGTCGTCAGCGCGGGCGGGTTCTACGCGTTCGTGGTGCGAGGGCTGGGCCGGCCCGCGGGTCTGGTGGCCGGCTTCATCGCCACCACGGGCTACAACTTCTTCGTCGCCGGAGCGATGGGCACGGCCGGGTTCTACACCTCGTCGGCGCTGGCGGACCTGGTGGGGATCGACGTGCACTGGTACCTCAGCGCCGTGGTCATCATGGCCGCCGCGTTCCTGTTCGCCCGATCGGGGATCAGCATCAGCGCCAGGGCTCTGGGCGTCGCGCTCGTGCTCGAAGTCCTCGTGCTCGTCGCCTTCAGCGCCTCGGTGCTGGTCCGGACCGGGTTCAGCTTCGACGCGTTCGGCACCGAGGCGATCACCGGGGGAGCGCCGGCCGTCGGCCTGCTCCTGGCGTCCACCGCGTTCCTGGGCTTCGAGGCGACATCGCTGTTCAGCGAGGAGGCCCGGCGACCGGAACGCACCATCCCGCGCGCCACCTACCTGGCGATCGCGCTCATCGGGCTGATCCACGGGGTGACGGTGTGGGCGTTGGTCAGCGCGGTCGGCGTGGCCGACGCGCAGCGGGTCGCCGAGCAGCACCTGGCCGACGGCGACCTGCTGTTCGTGCTGATCGACGAGTACCTGGGCGGGTTCCTCCTCGGGGTCGTGATGGTGCTGCTGGTGGTGAGCCTGTTCGCCGCGCAGCTGGCCTTCCACAACGTCGCCGGGCGCTACCTGTTCTCCCTCGGCCGCGCGGGTGTGCTGCCCGGTGGGCTGGCGCGCACCCGCGACAACGGCGTGCCGCAGCGGGCGCTGTCGGTCAACGCGATGTTCGCCGCCGTGGTCGCGGGGGCGTTCGCCGCGTTCGGCCTCGACGTGATCACCACGCTGGTACCGGTCATGGTCGGTTTCGGGACGTTGTGCATCATCGTGCTGCAGGCGCTGGCCGCGCTGTCGATCGTCGTGCACTTCCGGCGCGCGGCCGATCCCCGGGTGTGGTCCACGCTGGTGGCACCCGGGCTCGGATTCCTCGGCCTGCTGTCGATTTCGGTGATGGCGGTGGCGAACTTCGGACTGCTGGCCGGGTCCGAGGCGCCCCACGTGACCGCCCTGCCGTGGCTGCTGCCGGTCGCCGCGCTCGGCGGGTTCGCCTACGCGGCCCACCTCCGGGTGCGGCGTCCGGAGGTGTACGAGGGGCTGGACGCCGACCTGGAGCGGTTCGGCGGTACCACTCCCGCGAGCTAGCCCATGCGGCCCAGCGCCTTCACGACGGCCGAAGTTCGGTCGCCCACACCGAGTTTCGTGAAGATGTTGCGGAGGTGGTTCTTGACCGTGCGTTCCGATATCCCCAGTGATCGACCGATCTGCTTGTTGGAGTAGCCGCGAGCCAGGTGCTCGAGCACCTCTCGTTCCCGCTTGGTCAGCGGCGAAAGCACCTCGGTCAGCGTGCTTTCGGAGGAGTCCGATGATTCGAGCATGTTGATCCTTAATGAAGCTAGCTGACCGACCTGGTTCAGAACCTGACGCATCGCACGCGAGTGCTCGACGGCCTCGTGCAGCAACGCGGTGATCGCCCGGTCCAGAGCCCGGTCAGAGGAACGGGCCATGAAATGCCTCCACTCGGGCGGATCGTCCGGGGGCACCCTGCACCCGTCCTTACCTACTTCCCATTTCGCCACAGCATTACGCGCGAATTACGACCCTGTCCGCGAATCCCTCGTATGAGTGGGGAATTGCCCCGTGTGGACCAGTCCCAGCGGCCTGGAACTAGTTCGGAAGATCTGGGGCGAATTGTTCATGGCACCTGGGTCCTGCCTGGTCGTAGCGTTGATCGTGTTTCGCACACAACCAGGAACAGGAGCATTCGACGATGTCTGCTTTGCCGAAGGCGTTCGAGGAATCGTCGGGTTGCTCGACGCAACTTCGGGGCGGGATCCCTCTATTCGGAATGGACGCGGATGAGGCTTTCAACGCTGTCTCGGAAAGGCTGAGCGGAGACGGCCCGCCGGAGCGCAACCTCGCGACCTTCCTGACCACATCGATCGAACCGGAGGCTCACCGGCTGTACCGCGAGTACCTGAACTACAACCTCGTCGACCGAGAGCAGTACCCGGCCATCGACGCGCTGCTGCGCGAGTGCGTCGACATCATCGGTGCGCTGTGGCACGGAGATGCGAGCGAGGTCGTGGGCAGTGCCACCACCGGGTCCAGCGAGGCGGCGATGCTCGCCGGTGCGTCCTTGCTGCGGACCTGGCAGGACCGCACCGGAGATCGGCTGACCCGGCCGAACATCGTCATGGGGGCCGGCGCGCACGCCTGCTGGAAGAAGTTCTGCCGTCACTGGGGAGTGGAGGCGCGCGTCGCTCCGGCGACCGGCGACGGGCCCGCGCTCGTCGGCAGCGCGGTCGAGCGCCTCTGCGATGAGCGGACCATCGGCGTCGTCGGGATCCTGGGGTCCACTCTGGACGGCCGATACGAACCCATCGCCGAGATCGCGGAGAGGCTGGACCAGCTGGAGGAGCAGCGCGGTATCGACGTTCCGCTGCACGTCGACGCCGCATCGGGCGGTTTCATCGCACCGTTCTTGGATCCCGAGCTGCTCTGGGACTTCCAGATCCCGCGAGTGGTCTCGATCAACGCTTCCGGCCACAAGTCCGGCATGGTGCTGCCGGGCCTGGGCTGGTTGCTGTGGCGGGACCGCAGCCGTCGCCGTCCCGAACTGGGGGTTCGGATCAACTACCTCGGCGGCAACGACGCCCACTACGAGCTGACCTTCTCCAGGTCGGCGGCCCCCGTGGTCATCCAGTACTACAACTTCGTGCGCCTCGGGTTCGCCGGTTTTCGCGCCGTGCACGCCCGCTCGAGGTCGCTCGCGCAGCGGCTGGCCACGCGGTTGCAGGCGACCGGGCGACTCCGGGTGCTGGGCGACGGCAGTGAGTTACCCGTGGTCGTGGTGACCGCGGAACCACCGGTCGACTTGCGGGAGGTGTCCAAGCGACTGGCCGACATCGGCTGGTCCGTACCCGTCTACACCTTCCCGCCGAAGCTCGACGACGTCGAGGTGATGCGCATCGTCGTGCGCGGTGACCTCACGTCGGAAGCGGTCGAGAACCTCGCGACCGCTGTCGAGGAATTCGTTTCCCACGCGAACTGATCGGAAAAGGAGGACATCCATGCGTCCCGTCCGAATCGTCAGCCGGTTGACCGACCGAGAACCACCGCGGTCCGGCACCGGGATTCGCCTCGCGCTGTTCCAGGGCGAGAACCCCTCGGGCACGCCCGAGGCGGTGGCGGAGAACCTCCTCCGGATGGAGGAGGTGTTGGCGCTCGCAGCCGGCTACGGCAGCCAGCTGTGCGCCTTCCCCGAATGCTTCAACACCGGCTACGCGCTCAACCGCGAGCTCTGCGAGCAGCTCGCCGAGCCCAGTGACGGAAGGAGTGTCGAACTGGCCAAGAAGCTGTCCACGCAGCACGAGATCGCCGTCGCCCTGCCCTACGTGGAGCGGGGTGCCAACGATGCGCTGCACGACTCGGTCGCCCTCGTCGCCGACGGAGAGCTGCAGGCCAACTACCGCAAGACCCACCTCTACGGCGAGGCCGAACGGGTGAACTTCACGCCCGGGCACGACCTGCCACCCGTCGTTCAGGTGAACGGGTTCCCGGTCGGGTTGCTCAACTGCTACGAGTGCGAGTTCCCGCCGCTGTACCAGAGCCTGGTGCGGCGTGGAGCGCGGCTGATCGTCGGTCCCACGGCCGCCGACCGGCACTTCACGCTCCAGAACGGGAACCCGACGCTGGTGGCCTACCCCGACGCCACCGAGCACATCATCCCCGCGATGGCCGCCGTCTGGCGGGTTTTCGTGGCCTACGCCAACCGGCGCGGCTGGGAGGTGTCCGACCGCGGGCAGTGGGAGTACCGGGGCAACTCCGGCATCTGGGCGCCGGACGGATCCCCGGTGGTCAGCGCCGGGCCGGAGGAACGCGCGGTGGACTCGCTGCTGCTGGCCGACTGCCTGCCGGAAGCGGTTCCGCCGTTCAGCCCGGAAGGTGATCACCTGAGCGATTCGCGGATGGCCGAATCCGAGAGGCTGCTGCCCGCACGCTGATTCATCCCCGAGCGTCCGCCACTTCGGCCATCGGGGCCAGACGGACACCCGCGGAGGCGAACCGCTCGCGGATCGCCTCCGCGATGTCCACCGCGTTCGGCCGGTCGCCGTGCAGGCAGATCGTGTCGGCGTCCACCGGGATGGGGTTGCCGGTCACGGAGCGCACCTCGCCCCGCAGAACGGCCTCCGCCTGGTCCGCGCAGGTCTCCGGTGACTTCGGCAGCGGCTCCGGTTCGATGATGATGTGCCCGGAGTCGTCGTAGTCGAGGTCGGCGAAGGCCTCCCGCACCACCGGGAACCCGCGTTCGGCGAGGCGTTCGGACACGGGCCCGGCCAGCAGTACGATCCGCACGCCGGGAGCCGCGGTCGCGATGGCCTCGACGATGGCTTCGGCGACCCCCTCGTCCTTGAGGGTCAGCCCGTAGAACGCGCCGTGCGGCTTGACGTGCCGGATCGTCTCACCGCACCGAGCGGCGATCGCCTGCAGCGCGCCGAACTGGTACAGGCAGGCGCGCGCGGCGTCCTCCGGGCTCAGCGCCATGGCCCGCCTGCCGAAACCGGCGAGGTCGGGGAAACCGGGGTGCGCGCCGACCGCGGTGCTGCCGTCGCGTGCCAGTTCGACGGACCGCTGCATCGTCGCCGGGTCCCCGGCGTGCCAGCCGCAAGCGATGTTCACCGACGTCACGAGGGGGATGAGGCGGGCGTCGTCACCGAGACGCCACCGCCCGAAGCTCTCCCCGGCATCAGCGTTGAGGTCTACGAGAGTGCGCATGACTCACCTCCGGATCCGGGCGCCCACCTTAGTTTCCGGTGATTGCGCATGCAGATCAATCAGCCTATCCTCTCACTCGAAGGTGGTCGATTGGTGACCGACGCGCTGCGTCGAGCCGCACCGCGGCGCATTCTCGACTCGCACTCGTCGGGGGATGCGGAGGTGCGCCGTGACCGTGATGGAGGTTCAACTACCACCGGCTCGGTACGAATTCGGCGGGGATGAGTTCATCTTCGTCGAAATCGACCGCGAGATGAGCCTGGAGGCCAATCTCAAGGCCATGGCCATCACCGGCGCGTTGCGCCGGGAGAACATCGACGGGGTCATCGACATCTGCCCGTCGAACGCTTCATACCTCGTTCGGCTGGATCCGGATCGCCTGCATCCGACCGAACTCGTCGAAGAGCTGCGCCGGCTGGAACGCACGGCCGGGGAGCTGCGCAGCGATGACGCCGTCAGCACCCGGATCGTGGACGTGCCGGTGCTCTTCGACGACCCGTGGACGCGCGAAACCCTGATGAGGTTCCGCGATCGCCACCAGGACCCGGAGGTCACCGACCTCGAATACGCGGCCCGGATCAACGGGTTCTCCGATGTGCCGTCGCTGATCGAGTCGATCACCTCGGCGCCGTTCCTGGTCACGATGCTCGGGTTCGTCCCGGGGCTTCCGTTCTGCTACCAGATGGTTCCGCGCGACCGGCAGATCGAGGTGCCCAAGTACGTGCGCCCGCGCACTGACACGCCCGAGCGCGCCTTCGGCTACGGTGGCGCGTTCTCCGTGGTGTACCCGGTGCGAGGGGCCGGCGGGTACCAGCTGTTCGGGATCGCCCCCGCGCCGGTCTTCGACCTGGCGCAGCGGCTTCCCGACTTCGCCGACGACATCGCGTTCCCGCGACCCAGCGATGTGCTGCGGTACCGGGCGATCGACCGGGACGAGTACGACCGCACGCGCGTGGAGGTCGAGGAGGGCCGGTTCCGCTACCGGATCCGCGAGGCGGAACTCCTTCCGGCGGAACTGCTCGCCGACCCGGACGCGGTCAACCGCGGGCTGTTGGAGGTGCTCTACAGATGACTTCCTTGATCGTGCGCACGAGCGGCCTGTCCACGACGGTCCAGGACTCGGGCCGGGACGGCCAGTACGCCATCGGGATGCCGCCTTCGGGCGCGATGGACCAGTACTCCTACGCGGTCGCCAACCTGCTGGTCGGCAATCCCGACGGCGCCGCCGTGCTGGAGGCCACCTACATCGGGCCGGAGCTGGAGTTCACCGATTCCCGCAGCGTCGCGGTCACCGGTGCCGACAGCGTCGTCACCATCAACGGCGAGCCGGCGCCGACCTGGCAGACGCTGGCGATCAAGGCCGGTGACGTGCTGGCGGTGAAGGCCGTGCGCGCGGGCGCTCGGCCCTACATCGCGGTCAGCGGCGGGGTGGACGTGCCGCTCTACCTCGGCTCGCGCTCGACCTACATGCTCACCGGCATCGGAGGGTTCGAGGGCCGTGCGCTGGTCGACGGGGACCGGCTCCCGCTCGGCGGGGCGGTGGAGTCGCCCGCGCCGGGCACCGAGATCCCCTCCGAGCTCATCCCGGAGTTCCCGGACGCGATCGTGCTTCGCCTGGTCGTCGGGTTGTGCGCCTACCGGTTGACCGAGCGAGCGCTGGAGTCGTTCCTCACCACCGAGTGGAAGGTCACCAAGGACGCCGACCGGGTGGGCTACCGGTTGCGCGGGGGATCGCTGGAGTTCGTCGAGCGGGAGCAGCCCTTCGGCGCGGGAAGCGACCAGGCCAACGTCGTCGACCTCGGATACCCGGTCGGCTCGGTGCAGGTTCCCGGCGGTGACGAGCCGATCGTGCTGCTCAACGACGCCGTCACCGGTGGCGGGTACGCGACCATCGGCACCGTGATCTCGGTGGACCGGGACCGGATGGCGCAGGCCAGGACCGGCAGCAAGGTGCAGTTCGAGCGGGTGGACATCGATGGCGCGGTGGCCGCCCGCTCGGAACGGCGTGCACGTCTCGAAAAAGCGCGGGCGGCGGTAGCCGGCGCCTAGAGCCGGCGGGAGGGGGAAATGATGTCCACAGTGGATGCTCAGATGCCCGGTGTTTTCTACCGGCGCCCATCGCCCGAATCGGACCCGTACATCGAGCCCGGAACCGTGGTGCGGTCCGGGCAGACGATCGGGCTCATCGAGGTGATGAAGACCTTCAACGAGATCAAGGCCGACCGCGAGTGCCGGGTCAGCAAGATCTTGCTCGACGACGGTGACGAGGTGGACATCGGCCAGACGATGTTCGAGGTCGATGACGTATGAGCGGCCTGCGGCGAGTGATGGTGGCCAACCGCGGTGAGATCGCGGTTCGGATCATCCGTGCGTGCCACGTGGCGGGTGTCGAAGCGGTGGCGGTCTACTCCGACGCCGACGAGCACTCGAAATGGGTTCGGATGGCCGATGACGCGGTGCACATCGGCCGTTCCGCCGCGCAGAAGTCGTACCTGGACCCGGACGCGCTGCTCAAGGCGGCGCGTGCCACCGAGGTCGATGCGGTGCACCCGGGTTACGGCTTCCTCTCCGAGAGCGGCGCTTTCGCCAGGGCGATCGACGAGGCTGGGCTGGTGTTCATCGGCCCTCGACCGGCGGTCCTGGAGCAGATGGGTGACAAGGCGGCCGCGCGCAGTGCGGCCGCTTCGGCCGGTGTGCCGGTGGTGCCCGGCACCGACCCGATCGAGGATCCGGCCGACGTGCCCCGGCTGGCCGCGGAGATCGGATTCCCGTTGCTGCTCAAAGCGGCCGCAGGCGGCGGAGGACGCGGCATCCGGCCGGTCCACGACCTCGACGGTCTCCTGGACGCACTTCCCGCCGCCCAGGCGGAGGCGCGTTCGGCGTTCGGGGACCCGGCGGTCTACCTGGAACGCGCCGTGGCCAACGCCAGGCACGTGGAGGTTCAGGTCCTCGCCGACGACCACGGCAACGTGGTGCACCTCTTCGAGCGGGACTGCTCGGTGCAGCGGCGCAGGCAGAAGCTCATCGAGGAGGCACCGGCACCGGCGCTGGAGGAGGAGACCAGGCAGGCCATCACCGCCGCGGCGGTGCGGCTGGCCGAGCACGTCGGGTACCGCGGTGCGGGCACGGTGGAGTTCCTGGTCGACGGTGACGGCAACTTCTACTTCATAGAGATGAACGCGCGGGTCCAGGTCGAGCACCCGATCACCGAGGCCATCACCGGCGTGGACATCGTCGCGGAGCAGTTGCGCATCGCCGCCGGCGAAGCGCTGTCGATGGATCAGGCCTCGATCGAGCGTCGTGGCGCGGCCGTCGAACTGCGCATCAACGCCGAGGACCCGGAGCGCGATTTCGCCCCCGCTCCCGGCGAGATCACCGTCCTGCGACTGCCCGGAGGACCCGGAGTCCGGATCGACACGGGCATCTCGCAGGGGGACCGGATCAGCCCGTTCTACGACTCGCTCATCGCGAAGCTCATCTGCTGGGGCGAGGACCGGGACCAGGCCTACGCCCGAGCCCGGCAAGCGCTCACCGAGTTCCACGTGGAAGGCGTGGCCAGCACAGCAGCCCTGCACCGAGAACTCATCAACGACCCGGAGCTGGCAGCGGGCCCGGTCCACACCATGTGGCTGGAGCACCACCTCAACACGGGCCGGTGAACCCAGGCCCGTGCGGGCGAACACGCGCCCCTCGGCCGCCGAGGGGCGCGCGTCACCGGCGCACGTCGGTGCCCCAGGCCGGCGCGGCCGGTCACCACGGGGGCGAGGGAGGTGAGGCTCGCCGCCGCCCGCGGCGTGACGAGACCGAGTTGACCTGAATACCGCAGTAATCAGGTACCCGAATACGGCAGTAGTCCGCGTTCCGGCGCACACGGTCGCAGCTGCATCTGGGTTGGGGGAACGGCTCTGGCGCCTCGTGGGGACGCCGCCGCCCCGGGAGCGGCGGTTCGGGGTCGTCAGCGGCGGAACCGGGTGGGTCGCAGGTGGTTACCGCGGTGACTGCCCCATCTCGGCTCGGTTCGGGGGTTGGAAGCCGCCGAGGTGCTCTTCGAGCAGTTCGGCGAGGCGCAGCGGGGTGCGGTCCTCGTGCGCCGGACCGATGAGCTGCACTCCCACCGGGAGACCTTCGGCGGAGCGGCCCGCGGGAATCGCAGTGGCGGGCAGGCCGGGCATGGTGGCCAGACCGGCCCAGACGAGCTGGTCGAAGTACGGGTGCTCGACGCCGTCGATGTCGAGCCGGCGGTCCAGCGGATTCGGGGTGCGGTCGTGCGGGAACGCGGGAGTGGGCGTGATCGGGCACACCACAGCGTCGAACTCGCCGAACACCTGCCGCCAGCCGTGGCGGTGGAGCTCGCGACGGTTGTTCACCTCGATCCAGTCCCGATGGCTCAGCACCATCCCGCGCAGCCGAGCCGCGTCGAGGCTCTGGTCGTCCGCGCTCAGAGCGGCCGCGCGGGCCCGCAGCTGCTCGTACGCGTCGATCGGGAACCGCGCCACCGAGCCGGAGAAGAGCAATTGCGCGTAGAGCGTCGCGGCTTCCGCGAGATCGGGCAGCAGGGGAGTGCGCCGTTCGACGCGGGCACCACCGGCGGCGAGCGCATCGGCCACCCGGTTCACGCCCGCCCGCACCGCGGCGCCGATCGCGATGAACGGGTGCTCGTCGAGGACCAGCACCCGGAAGTCGGAGAGCCGATCGTGGCGCGAGGGCGGCAGGCTCAGGCGGTGCGCCTTGCCGAGCGTCAGCGGGTCCGGTCCGGCCATGACGTCGAGCAGGATTGTGAGGTCGCGGGCGGTGCGCGCCATCGGGCCCACGACGGCGAGGTCGTGGTCGACCGGCAACGCCGGACCGGGCGGCGGGACCATGCCGCGGGTTGCCGCCAGTCCGAGCGTCGGCTTGTGGGCGTAGACCCCGCAGAAGTGCGCGGGGGTGCGCAGCGAGCCCGCCAGGTCGGAGCCGATGGACAGCGCACCGAACCCCGACGCCAGGGCCGCCGCCGATCCGCCGGAGGACCCGCCCGCCGTGCGGGTGTGATTCCACGGGTTGGTGGTGGTGCCGTAGATCTCGTTGAAGGTCTGCAGATCCTGCAGACCCAACGGCACGTTGGTCTTGCCGAGCACCACCGCACCGGCGGCCTTGAGCCGCGACACCTGCACCGCGTCCTCGGCCGGTACGAAGTCCCGGTGCTGCGGCATGCCCCAGGTCGTGGGCATCCCGGCCACGTCGTAGCACTCCTTGACCGTGACCGGGACGCCCAGCAGCGGCCGGTCCTCGCCCCGGCCGAGCGCCTGGTCGGCGTGATGCGCAGCCTCCCGCGCACGCTCGAAGTCGGGCACGCAAATCGCGTTGATCTCCCCGTCGTGCCGTCCGATCCCGGCGATCGCCGCCTCGGTCAGTTCCGCCGAGGACACCTCGCCAGCGCGCAACGCGGCCGCCAGCTCGCCGGCCGACCGATAGTTCTCATCCATGGATCGGACGCTAGCGGGATGCCGAGAAGGCCATAAAATCCTGTTTCCCGCAACGGAAAACCGGTCTCAGCCGTCGAAGAACTCCAGGGCCGCGGCCTTGAAGGTTCGGCTCGACACTGCGTTGAAGTGGTTGCGGCGGCCCAGCGAGACGTACGGGGCGTTCAGCGTCGCTGCGAAAGAGCGCGCGTCCGCGGCCACTTCGTCCTCGTCCCCTGCGGCGAGCAGGACGGGGGCCGGGGGCCGGCCGGAGAGGCGTTGGCCCGCCATGCCTTCGACGCACGGGCCGAGGTCCTCGCCGGAGAGCGCCTGCTGGACGCGGAGCATGGATTCGCGCTCCACCGGGCCTCCTCCGATGCCGCCGAGCGCGAGCGCGCGGACGCGCTCGGCGGCCAGCCGTGCCAGTGCCCAGCCGACGACGCCGCCCATCGAATAGGTCACCACGTCCACCACGGGCACCTCCGCCGCGTCGAGCACGGCGAGGACGTCGCGGGCGAGGTCGTCGGGGGAGTAGCCCGTCGTGGCGCGTTCGCTGTGGCCGTGTCCGCGCAGGTCGGTGACTACGTGGCCGCGGTCGGCCACCGCGCGGAGCCAACCGGTGCGCTCCCACGTCTGCTCCGAATCGGAGGCGAATCCGTGCAGGAACAGCACCGGTCGGGGACCGGGTTCGCCGTCGTACCAGAGCTTCACGCCGTCACGAGCGGTCGCGGGCATCGGTCAGTCCTCCGGTGGGGTCAGGCGGACGCGTCGCTGCGGCTTCTGGTCGACCGGAACCGTGCCGACGATGCCCGCGTGGTCCTCCACGGCGAAGGTCACCAGCGGGGCGCCGACCGCGAGCTCCTCGTCCTCGCCGACGTGCAGCCGCGACACGCGGCCGGTCTGCGGCGAGGGGATCTCCACCGCGGACTTGGTGGTCTCCAGCTCCACCAGCGGGGCGTTGCGCTCCACCCAGTCGCCCTCGGCCACGAGCCACTCCAGGATCCTGGCGCTGATCAGCCCTTCACCGAGGTCGGGCAGCGGGAAGGTCACTTCAGCCACGGCGGTACTCCAATGCGGTCTGCACGGCGGTCAGGACGCGGTCGACGCTGGGCAGGTACTCGTCCTCCAGCGAACCCGACGGGTAGGGCACGTCGAAGCCCGCGACGCGCTGAACGGGGGCGCGCATGTCCCCGAAGCAGCGCTCGGTGATCAGCGCGGACACCTCGCCGCCCAGACCGGCGGTCAGCGGCGCCTCGTGCACGACGACGGCGCGGCGGGTGCGGGCGACGGATTCGGCCAGCCCCTCGGCGTCGATCGGTTTGAGCCAGCGCAGGTCCAGCACCTCCAGCTCGACGCCGTCCTCGGCGGCGAGCTCGGCGACCTGCTCGCAGCGCGACACCATCGCGCCCCAGGCGACGAGCGTGGCGTGCCTGCCCCGGCGGAGGACCCGGCTGCGCCCGACCGGCAGCGCCTCGACGGGCTCGGCCGGGTCGAAGTTCTCGCGCTGCCAGTAGCGGGACTTGGGTTCCATGAAGATCACCGGGTCCGGATCGGCGATCGCCTGGCGGAGCAGGTGGTAACCCTCCGACGGCCGGGACGGGGAGACGACCTTGAGACCGGGCACGTGCGCGAACAGCGACTCCAAGCTCTCACCGTGGTGCTCGGGCGCGCGGATCCCGCCGAAGCTGGGCAGCCGCAACGTGATCGGCATCCCCAGCGTCCCCCGGCTGCGGTAGTGCATGCGGGCCACCTGGTTGACGATCTGGTCGATCGCCGGGTAGCTGAACCCGTCGAACTGGATCTCCGGAACCGGTCGCCAGCCCGCCATCGCAAGACCCACCGACATGCCCATGATCGCCGACTCCGCCAGCGGGGTGTCGAAAACCCGGTGCTCGCCGAACTTGTCCTGCAGACCGTCGGTCACCCTGAACACGCCGCCGAGCGTGCCCACGTCCTCGCCGAAGATCAGCACCCGGTCGTCGTCCTCGCAAGCGTGGCGCAGCGCGGTGTTGAGCGCCTGCTGCAGTGAAAGCTCAGGCATCCTGCGACTCCTTCCAAGCGCGGTGCTGGTCGAGCAGGGCGGCGGTCGGCTCCCGGCAGACGAAGCTGAACAGCTCGTCGGCCGGTGGTGGCTGCATGGCGTGCAGGCCCGCGGTCGTCTTGCGCACGACGGCGGCGGCGTGCTCCTCGGCGTCGGCGACCTCCTCGGCGGACACCGATCGCACCGCCCGGGTGATCGGGTCCTGCTCGGCGCGGAGGCGTTCCTCCTCGGCGCTGCGGTAGCGGCTCGGGTCGTCCGATGTGGAGTGCGGGCCGAGCCGGTAGGTCATCGCCTCGATCACCGTGGGACCACCGCCCGCGCGACCTCGTTCGAGCGCGGCCCGGGTCGCCTCGAACACCGCGGTGACGTCGTTGCCGTCCACGCGCTGGCCCTCGATGCCGTACCCGGCGGCGCGCGCCGCCACCGAACCGCCCGCGACCTGGTCACCGGTGGGCAGCGAGATCGCCCAGCCGTTGTTCTGGCAGAAGAACACCACCGGCAAGCGGTAGACGCCGGCGAAGTTCATCGCCTCGTGCACGTCGCCCTGCGAGCTGGCGCCGTCGCCGAAGTAGGTCAGCGCGGCCCCACCGGTGCCGTCCAGCTTCGCGCCCATCGCCCAGCCCACGGCGTGCAGCACGGGTCCGCCCACGACGGCGTTCGGCGGTGCGAGGCGGGCGACGTTCGGGTCGTAGAGGCCGCCGTGCCAGATGTTGAGGTGCATCGCCATGTAGGCGACCGGGTCCACCCCCAGCGCGACCGCCGCGCCCAGCTCGCGGTAGGTGGGGAAGGCGAAGTCGCGGGCGCGGTCCAGCGCCGCCGCGCTCCCGATCTGAGCGGCCTCCTGGCCCCTGACCGGAGCGTAGGCGGGCAGCACGCCCTGCCGCTGCAACGCGACCGCCTCCTCGTCGAGGCGGCGCGTCACCAGCATCAGACGGAAGAGCTCGCGGAGATCTGCGTCGTCCATGAACGAAAGAGTGCGCACCGGGTCCCCGACCGTGCAACAGTGCGATTCTCGACTGCTCAGGTTGTCCGATCTGCCGACCGACAGCGGCATCGCGCTGTACAAGTTGTCCAGCCCCCGACCTCCGGTACTCCGATCGTGCAAGCGCTATCGTCGTCCGCGTGGACAGCGATGAGCGGAGCCCGCGGGAGCGGACGACCACCGGCGTAGGCGTGCTGGACCGCGTGGTCGCGATCCTGGACGCGGTGGAGGAAAACCCAGCAGGGGCAAGCGACATCGCGCGCGAGCTCGGCCTGTCCGTTCCCACCGCCCACCGCCTCGTGGCGGCCATGGTCAAGCACGGCCTGCTCAACCGCGACGACGACGGGCGCCACCACATCGGCCCGCGCTTCGCCTCGTCGGCGCTCACCGCGGCGTCCGCGCCGGTGCTCCGCCGCCTTCGCGAGGAGACCGGGGAGACCGCGCAGCTGTGGGTGCTGCGCGGCGAGGACCGGCTGTGCGTGGCCAGCGAGGAGTCCGCGGCCGAGCTGCGGGCGGCTGTTCCGGTCGGAACGCTGCTGCCGCTGTCGGCGAAGGGGTCGGCGGCGCAGGCTCTCGTCGCACCGCCCGCGCGGACGGGTTCGCCCTGGTTCACCAGCGTTTCCGAGCGGACCCCCGGACTGGGCTCGGTCAGCGCGCAGGTGCGGTACCGGGGTGACGTGGTCGCCGCGATCTGCCTGGCCGCACCGCTGTCTCGCGTGGTCGACGAGGATCCGGGTGCCCAGTACGGCGATCTCGTCCTCGAGGCCGCTGACCAGCTCGCCAGCGCCCTGCGCTACCGCTGAGGTGATTTCGGGGGTTGTCGGCTCAGGAAGTCGCGCCTTATGGTAATTCTCGATAAATGACATTGCTTGTCATTATTCGAGAAAAGGTGGCGGCGTGACCGACTTTCCACTTCAAGGCATTCGCGTTCTCGAACTGGGCAACTTCATCGCGGCCCCTTTCGCCACGAGGATCTTCGCCGACTTCGGTGCGGAGGTCATCAAGGTCGAGCGTCCGGGGGTCGGCGACGAGCTGCGCGGCTGGCGGCGCACGCGCGGCAGCACCTCGATGATGTTCCGCACGATGGCGCGCAACAAGAAGTCCATCACCCTCGACCTCTCCGGCGAGCAGGGCCGCGAACTGGCCCTGGAACTGGCTCGCACCTGCGACGTCGTGGTCGAGAACTTCCGGCCTGGCACGCTGGAGCGCTGGGGGCTCGGCCCCGAAGTCCTCGCGGAGGCGAATCCGGACCTCGTGGTCGTGCGGATCTCCGGCTACGGCCAGACCGGGCCCTACCGCGAGCGGGCCGGATTCGGCGGCGTGGCAGAGGCTTTCGCCGGACTGCGCCACGTCACCGGCCACCCGGACCGGCCGCCGGTCCGCTCGGCGGCACCCATCGCCGATGCCGCCGCGGGGCTCTACGGCGCTGTCGGTGCGCTGATGCTGCTGCTGGGCAAGGTGCGCGGGCAGGCGCACGAAGGCCCTCGGATCGTCGATGTCGCTCTCTACGAGTCGGTTTTCATGATGATGGAGTCGCTGATCCCCGACTACGACGCCTACGGGACGGTGCGCGAGCGGACCGCCGGCAACCTCCCCGGCGTCGTGCCCAGCGGCGTCTACTCGACCTCCGACGGACTTTCGGTGATGATCTCCGGCAACTCCAGCGGCGCGTTCGGACGCCTGATGACCGCGATAGGACGGCAAGACCTCGCCGACGACCCGACGTTGGCCGACGGGGACGGCCGCGCCGAGCGCGAGCACGAGCTCGACGCCGCGATCACCGCCTGGACCACCGCGCGCTCCGCGCCGGAAGCGGTGCGCATCCTCAACGAGGCGGGCGTGCCGACCGGCCCCGTCCACGACGCCCGCGCCATCGCCGAGGACGAGCACTTCCGCGCCCGAGACATGCTCCGGCCGCTGAAGGTGGTGGTGGACGGCGAGCCCGAGGAGATCCGGTTCCCCGGTGTCGTGCCGAGGCTTCCCGGTTCCCCGGGGGCGGTTCGCACCGCAGGTCCCGAACTCGGGGAGCACACCGAGCAGGTGCTCACCGAGATCCTCGGGGTCGATCGCGCCGGCCTGGCCGCCTATCGCGAGCGGAAGGTGATCTGACATGACCGTCACCATCACCGAGGTCGTGCTGCGCGACGGACTTCAGGACGAAGCCGTCGTGGTCGCGGTCGCAGACCGGATCGCGATCGCCGAAGCCCTCGCGGAGTCCGGGATCCGCCACATCGAAGCAGGTTCCTTCGTCAATCCCGAGCGGGTACCGCAGATGGCCGGAGTCGACGAGCTCGCCGCCGCGCTCCCGCGAGCCGATGAGGTCCACTACTCGTTCCTCGCGCTCAACGGGCGTGGCGTCCGCCGCGCAGTGGACGCCGGCGCCGAGAACGTCCTCGTCGTGGCCTCGGCCAGCGGCGGTCACAGCCGCACCAACGCCGGGCGGGACGTCGACGCGGCGATCGAGGACGTGGCGCGTGCGGTCGCCGAGAACCCGGGAACGTCCTTCATCGCCGGTGTTTCGACCGCGTTCGCGTGTCCGTTCGACGGCGACGTCCCAGCGGACCGACTGGTGTCGGTCGCCGAGCGGTTCGCGGCGATGGGCGTCCGCCGCATCGGCCTCGCCGACACCCTCGGCACGGCCACCACCGACCACGTCGTGCGATCGCTGGCAGCGGTGCGCGACGCGCTCCCGGACGTGGATCTGTCGCTGCACCTCCACAACGCGCACGGGCAGGCCCTGCGCACCGTGGACGCCGCGATCGACCTTGGCGTCGTCCACTTCGACAGCGCGACCGGCGGTTACGGCGGATGCCCGTTCGCCCCCGGCGCGCACGGCAACATCGCCACGGAAGACCTCGTGGCGCACCTCCACTCGCGCGGGATCTCCACCGGGATCGACGAAACCGCGCTCGCCAACGCCTCGGAGCTCTTGGAGCGGGCACTGGCACGAGCGGTGCCCGTGGTCTGACCCGGACCCGCGCGCCAGCCTCCGCACACCTGATCCCTCGTCAACGGTGACGTGGTCCGCGCAGGCGGACGTGCGTGATCAGAAAAGGTCGGACATGGTTCACTCGCTCTCCCTCGTCGTCCTCGCACTCGTGTTCCTGCTCGCGACGATCCTGCCCATCAACATGGGGATCCTCGCCTTCGTCGGCACGTTCCTGGTCGGAACCGTCTCCGGAGTCACCGTCGACGACATGGTCGCCGGCTTCCCCGGTGACGTGTTCATCCTGGTCGTCGGCATCACGCTGCTGTTCGGAGCGGCCAAGGTCAACGGCACCATCGACCTGGTGGTGGCCGCCTCGCTACGTCTGGTCCGCGGTCGCCGCTGGGCGATCGTGTGGTTGATGTTCGTCCTCGCTGCGGTGCTCATGGCGCTGGGTTCGGTGCTGGCCGTGGGCATGCTCGCGCCGATCGCCATGCCCATCGCCGCCCGCTACCGCATCAACCCGCTGCTGATGGGCATGATGCTCAGCCACGGCGCCCTGTCCGCGGCGTTCGCCCCGATCACCGTCTACGGCGTCTTCGCCTCGAGCCTGGTCGGCGAGGCGGCGCTGGACGTCAGCCCGTTCGTGCTGTTCGCGGTTCCCTTCGGGCTCAACGTGGGGATCGCCGCCGTGCTGTTCGCCGTGCTCGGACGCGACCTGCTGCGCGGGTCCGAGGTCGTGACGGCAGGCGGGCCGGGCGCTGCCGGCGCGGACACCTTCGCCCACCGGCCGGTGGCCGCGCTTCCCCAGATCGAGGTCACACCCCTGCGCGTGCTCACCCTGCTCGGCATGTGCGGGCTCCTGGTGGCCGGATCGCTGGGCGTGGACGTGGGTCTGGTCGCGTTCGCCATCGCCACCGCTCTGCTGCTGGTGGCGCCGACGCTGCACGAGAAGTCCACCGACCACGTCGCCTGGTCGGCCGTCCTGCTGGTGTGCGGAATGCTGAGCTACATGGAGGTGCTGGAGCGCAACGGCACCCTCGACGTGCTCGGCGAAGCCGCAGCCGCGCTGGGATCACCACTGCTGGCGGCGTTGCTGCTGTGCCTGGCGGTGGGCGTGGTCTCGGCGTTCGGGTCCTCGATCGGCACGCTCGGCATCGCCCTGCCGCTGGCACTGCCGCTGCTGGAACTGGGTGGTCTCGGGGCTGCCGGGTTCATCGTCGCGCTGTGCTTCTGCTCCACGGTCGTCGACGTGAGTCCGTTCTCCACCAACGGGATCATCGTCCTCGCCCAGGCCCAGGTCGACGACAGGCGGGCGTTCCAACGCAGGATGCTCGCCTACAGCGGACTCGTCGTGGTGGGCGCGCCGCTGCTGGCTTGGGCAGCCGTGGTCCTGCCGACGTCTCTCTGAATCACCGCGGGTGTTCGCGCTGTTCGCCGAGGATGTCTCCGTGGCTCGCGCGGTCTTCGGTGAGCAGGTGGACTCGGACGGGTGATTTCCTCGTGCCGGGTGGTCACCTGCGGCGGTGGAGCTCGGCGTTGGCGGGGGAGTCACGTCGAGTGCGAGGCGGGTGGTCGCGAATCGCCGGAACCGCGTTTCGCGGAGGTCCGGGACGGTGTGGCGCTGGTGCGCCGCGCGCACGTGATGGTCGACGTCCCACCCGTTCCGGCTGGGACGACCCCGGCCCTGCGCTCACCGCCGCAAGCCTGATCATGGGTGCATGGTCAAGCTGGACCGACTGATCAACGTCCTCGGTGGGTACGGGGCGCGGCTGGTGTGCTCGCCGCGCAGCCGATCGACCGAGTTGCGGGCGGTGGCGCTGCACGACCCGGACGAGCAGGTGCCGGGTGGTGATGAAGTGCTGCTCGCCGTCGGTGTCGACGAGGGACGAGCCGCGGAGGTGCTGTCGGAGACCAGCGCCGTGGTCGTGGTGTTCCGGCTCGACCGGATCGACGAGCGGTCCCTGGCCGTGGCCAGGGAGCGGACGGTCGCGGTGCTGCTCGTGGACCCCGCCGTGTCCTGGGGGCAGCTCGCGGGCGTGGTCTACGGGCTGGTGCTCGAAGGCCGCGAGACCGAGGCGGGCCGGGGACCGACGGACCTGTTCGCGCTGGCGGACGCGCTGGCCGAATCGGTCGGCGGTCCGGTCACGATCGAGGACCACCGCTCGGGCGTGCTGGCCTACTCGCAGCGCCAGGAGACCGCCGACCAGGCACGGCTGGAAACCATCCTGGGCAGGAGGGTGCCGGAGGAGGTCCGCCGCGAGCTCAGCGAGCGCGGGGTGTTCCAGCACCTCGCCGAGTCCGACGAACCGGTGTTCGTCGAGCCCTCCGGTTCCCGGCGGGGACGGGCCGTGGTCGCCGTCCGCGCGGGCAAGGCGCTGCTCGGCTCGATCTGGGTCGGGACCTCGTCGCCGCTGGACGCCGAGCGCCAGGCCGCCCTGGTGCAGGCGTCCCGCACCGCCGCCGCGCACCTGCTGCGCACCCGCGCCAGCGCGGACCTGGAGCGGCAGGTCGAATCGGACCTGGTGATCGGGCTGGTCGAGGGCCACTCCGACGTCGCCACCGTGCTGAGCCGGCTCGGTTTCCGCGGCGACCGGTTCCGCGTCGTCGCGGTCCAGGCGCACAACCAGGGGGAGCACGACTCGGCGGCGCTGCTCGTCTTCGAACTCGCGACCGTGGGCTTCGGCTGGTCGCGGCCCGGGCGCAGCGCGCTGTTCGCCAACACCGTCTACACGATCCTGCCGCACGAGGACGGTGAAGCCGCGCGCGAGTGGGTGCGGGCGCTCGCGCGCGAGATGCCGGAGGGCGTGGAGGTCTTCGCCGGGATCGGCGGCCCCGCGAGCCCGGACGAGCTGGTCGACAGCAGGCGGGAGGCGGACGAGAGCCTGGCGGTGCACGCCGCGAAGCCGGCGGGATCGCCCGTCGTGGTCTACGACGACTCCTGGCACGAGATCCTGCTGCGCCGGCTGCAGCACGTCGCCGCGGGCGGGCGCACGCCCGCGCGCGGGCCGGTGGCCGAGCTGCGCCGGCACGACCGGGAGCAGGGAACCCGGCTGATCACGACGCTGCGGACCTGGCTGGAGGTGCAGGGCGATCTCGGTGCCGCGGCAGCCCGCCTGGAGATCCACCCGAACACGGTGCGCAACCGGATGCGCAAGGTGACGCAGGTGGGATCCATCGACCTGGAGGACCCGGACACCCGGCTCGCGTTGGTCATCGCGCTCGCCGCCGAACAGTAGTGGAACCCGCACAACGGGTTGCTGATCGGTTGTGCGGAATCCACAGTGCCCTCCTCGTCGTGGTCGAGCATGCTTCGTGGCGACGAGAAGGAGTGTGGTCATGGGGTCTGCAGTGGGCGGCGCGCCGAGCACGGCCGTCGTCGTGGGCGCCGGTGTGGTCGGACTGTCGACCGCGTGGTTCCTGCAGGAGCACGGCGTCGAGGTGACGGTCGTGGATCGCAGCGGTGTCGCCGCTGGAGCGTCGTGGGGCAACGCGGGCTACGTCGCCCCCGCCTTCAGTGTTCCGCTGCCCGAACCCGCCGTGCTGCGCTACGGCCTGCGCTCGCTGTTCGACCCCAACGCCCCGCTGTACGTGCCCCGGGCCGTGGACCCGGGCCTGTGGGCGTTCCTCGCGGACTTCGCGCGCCACTGCACCCACCGCACCTGGCAGCGGTCCATGCGCTCGCTGGCGGGCCTCAACGAGGACTGCCTCGACGCCTTCGACGAGCTCGCCAAGGGCGGGGTCGGCGCGCCCACCAAGACCGCGCCGGTCATGGCCGCCTTCGAGAAGCCCGAGCAGGCGGGTGAACTGCGCGAGGAGTTCGAGCGGGCCCGCCTCAGCGGCCAGGAGACCTGGTTCGGCGACGCGGCCGCCTCCGAGGTTCCGCAGCTGTCGTCGCTGGTGAGCACGGTGCTGCGGGTCGAGGACCAGCGCTACATCGACCCGGGCGAGTTCACCCGGTCGCTCGCCGAGGCGGTCGAGGGCCGGGGCGGGCGGATCCACACCGGGTTCACCGTGCGCGACGTCGTCCGCGACGGCGGCAGGGTGCTGGTGAAGTCGACGCAGAACGACTACGTCTCAGCGGATTCCGTCGTGCTGGCCACGGGTGCGTGGCTGCCGGAGATCGCCGTGAAGACCGGCGTCAAGCGGCGAGTGCGCGCCGGACGCGGCTATTCGTTCACCCTGCCCGTCGAAGAACCCGTGCCCGGTCCGATCTACCTGCCCGCGGTGCGGGTCGCCTGCACGCCGTACCAGGGTGGTCTGCGCGTGGCGGGCACCATGGAGTTCCGCTCGCCCGACGCGGCGCTCGACGGCCGCCGCATCGAGGCGATCGTGCAGTCCGCCCGGCCGTTCCTGCGCGGCGTGGACTGGGACGGCCGCCACGACGAGTGGGTCGGTCCCCGGCCGGTCACCGCGGACGGTCTGCCGCTGATCGGGGCGTCGAAGATGCCCGGCGTCCACATCGCCGGAGGGCACGGGATGTGGGGGCTCACGCTCGGACCGATCACCGGGCGCCTGCTGTCCGAGCAGATCGTGACCGGCGAACGTCCCGCCGCGCTGCGGCCTTTCGACCCGTTGCGATGACGACCGGCGAGTTGTCCGCGACCGAACGTCGCGAGCTCGAGTGGCTGCGCAAGGAGAACAGGCTCCTGCGCACGGAGAAGGAGATGCTGCTCCGGATCGCCACCGAGTACGCACTGGAACAACGCAACCCCGGCCTGCCGCGCGAGAACGACGGCTGACCGGACGCTCATGGAGGTCACCTTGCCGGAGTGGACTCAATTCGGCCTCGCTCTGCTCGCCTTTCTCCTGCTGGCCCTGAACCACTGGTTGACCCGGCGCGCCCACGGCCTGCGCAAGAGCAGGTCGGAGAGCGAATCTCCCTCGCCGATGCGCTGATCGCGCATCCACCGGCGGTGGTCGTCGAGCACCTGCGGGTCGCTCCGGCCACCGCCGGTGTCTTCTCGCCTCCTGGACCGCGGTGCCCGGTGTGTCGGCTCTGGTTCGAATGGTCGGCGCGTGACGTGCTAACTTGGGAATAAGTCACCTGACTTAAACCCAAGGTCGTCGCGCCCCGTGGACGCAGGCGCGCAGCGAGAAAGGCCGCGATGTCGACGCTCCCTCCCTCGATCCCCGAGTTCTCCGACGCCGAGGTCGACGCGCTGCGTCAGCGCTACCGCGCGGAGCGTGAACGCCGCGTGCGGCCCGACGGCAGCGCGCAGTACGCGCGGGCCGAGGGCGGCTTCGGCTACTACGCCGAGGACCCGCACGCCGAGGCGTTCGACCGGGAACCGCTCCACGACCGGGTCGAGGCGATCGTGCTCGGCGGCGGGTTCGGCGGCCTGTGCGCGGGTGCGCGACTGCGCCAGGCCGGGCTGGAGCGGATCCGGATCATCGAGAAGGGCGGCGACTTCGGCGGCACCTGGTACTGGAACCGCTACCCGGGCATCCACTGCGACATCGAGTCCTACGTCTACCTCCCGCTGCTGGAGGAAGTGGGGTACGTGCCGAAGTGGAAGTACTCGCCGGGGGAGGAGATCCGGCAGCACGCGATGGCCATCGGCCGCACCTTCGACCTCTACCGCGACGCGTGCTTCCAGACCGGTGTCACCGAGCTCCGCTGGGACGACGGCGAGTGGATCGTGCGCACCGACCGGGGCGACGAGATGCGGGCCACCTACGTCGTCGTCTCCAACGGCACGCTCGATCACCCGAAGCTCCCGGGCATCCCGGGCATCGAGTCCTACCGCGGGCACACCTTCCACACCAGCCGCTGGGACTACGGCTACACCGGGGGCGGGCCGGACGGCGGGCTGGACGGGCTCGCCGACAAGAGGGTCGCGATCATCGGCACCGGTGCGACCGCGATCCAGGTCGTGCCGCACGTCGCGCGGGACGCGGCGCAGCTCCACGTCTTCCAGCGGACACCGTCCTCTGTGGACGTGCGCGACAACCGCCCGACCGATCCGGGGTGGGCGGCCTCGCTGGAACCCGGTTGGCACGCGCGGCGGCGGGAGAACTTCCAGGCCGTCGTGACCGGGCGACCGGCGGAGGTGGACCTCGTCGACGACGCCTGGACGGCGAGCGCGAACGTGCTCGGCAAGATCATCGCCACCGACGCGCGCGCGGACTGGGACGTCGACGAGTGGGAGCGGGTCGAGGAGCTGCTCGACTTCGAGAAGATGAACCGGCTGCGCGCGAGGGTCGAGGAGGTCGTGGACGACCCGGCCACGGCCGAGCTGCTCAAGCCCTGGTACCGGTACGGCTGCAAGCGGCCCACCTTCAGCGACGAGTACCTGAAGGCGTTCAACCGGCCCAACGTCTCGCTGGTCGACACCGCCGACCACGGCGGGGTGGAGCGGTTCACCGAGAGCTCCGTGGTCGTCGGCGGGCAGGAGTACGAAGTGGACTGCGTGATCTTCGCGACCGGCTTCGAGGTCGGCAAGTCCGACGTCATGACCGGCCGCCTCCCGGTCCACGGCAGGGACGGCACGCCGCTGCTGGACGCCTGGCGCGAGACCGGTGTCCGCACGCTGCACGGCTTCTGCAGCAACGGTTTTCCGAACCTGTTCCACCTCGGAGCGCTGCAGAACGCCCCCTCGGTGAACTTCGTCCACGTGCTCGACGAGCAGGCGATCCACGTCGGTGCGGTCATCGCCGCAGCGCGGGAGCGCGGCGTGAAGTGCGTCGAACCCGCGGTGAAAGCCGAGATCGACTGGGTCGCCACGATCGAGGCCACCTCGCCCGAGCGGGCTTGGTTCGACGCCGAGTGCACGCCGGGCTACTACAACAACGAGGGCGCGGCCCGACCGCGTCGCACCTTCGGCCCCGGCCCGGCCGTGTTCCAGCAGCTGCTCCGGGACTGGCGCAGCGGCGACTGCATCGACGAAGTCCTCGGCGACGCGAACTGACGCGAGCGAGCGGGAGGACGCCACCCCGGACGCAGGGGGACCGGGGTGGCGTCCTCGATGAGGTGCTGGCAGTTCGGCTCGACCGGCTCGCCCGCGAACCGGTCGGCGAGGAACCGTCCGGCGTCGGCGTTGCCCGCGATGATCCCGGAGAGGTGGTCGGAGACGTAGGTCTTCCAGGTCACCGGGACGTCGTGCCCGGTGACTTCCGGGCCAGTCCACGGCCTCATGGGTGAACATCTGGTACAACGGATCGACCGTGCTGGATACCGGCGTTCGGTGGCCGGACCACTCGCCCAGGAGGAGCCCGCATGTCCCCCTTCGAGCCGCTGGACATGGCCGTGCTCCGGCTGATCGCCGACGAGCCACGGGCAGGTGTGCGCGAGTACGCCCGCCGGCTCGGCGTGGCCAGGGCGACGGTGCAGTCCAGAGTGGACAAGTTGCAGCGGCTCGGTGTCCTGATCAGCTGGCAACCGCAGTTCGACCCGGCCGCGATGGGCTACCAGGGCCTGGCCTACGTCCGGCTCAACCTCGCGCAGGGCAAGCTGGACCACGCGCTCGACGGCCTCAGCCGGATCCCCGAGGTCGTCGAGGCGAACGCGGTCGCCGGTGACGCCGACCTGCTGTGCCGGGTGGTCGCCAAGGACAACGCGGGGCTGGAGGAGGTCCTGCAGCAGATCATCGCTGTGGACGGCGTCGAGAGGATCTCCACCGAAGTGGTCCTGAGCCGCCGCATCAAGCCGAGGATCTCGCCGCTCATCCGCAAGCTGCACGACGAGCTCGGTCGCTGAGCAGCAGGACCGCGACGACTGGCGCGAACGGGCGGCCCGTTGTCCAATGCGCACGTGCCGAAGGCGATTCCTCGGCCAGTTGTGCAAATCGATCACGTTTCAGCGCTCCACGGCGAACCAGCTGATCAGCGAACCCCGGGCTGACGTCCGGTTGTGCACCAGAAGTACATCTGGGGCGACCGCTGGCACAGATCTTGGATCGCGCGACACGGTGAGATCTGGCCGTTGGCCTAGAAAGTGTTGAATCAGTTGAACAACCGGGTGACCAGGCTTAACGTGACCCGCGTCTCGTCTCGACGCGCTGGAAGAGGTGCCGGCTTGAGCACGACCATCGACACGCCGACCCGCGGATCGTTCTCGCTCGACGCCCGCTACCTGGCCGACGACGGTGCGGTGTACCTGACCGGCGTGCAGGCGCTCGTGCGAGTCCTGCTCGATCGGAGCCGGCACGACCGGCGGGAAGGGCACCGCGGGTCGCTGTACGTCACCGGCTACGAGGGGTCACCGCTGGCCGGCTACGACCTGGAGATCCAGCGCCGCGCCGGGCTGATGGCCGACCACGGTGTGGTGCACGCGCCTGCGCTCAACGAGGAGCTCGCCGCGACCGCGCTGGTCGGCACCCAGATCGCCGGGCAGGTCGCCGAGCTGACCACCGACGGCGTCACCGGATTCTGGTACGGCAAGGCGCCGGGATTGGACCGGGCCACCGACGCGATCCGGCACGCCGCCTTGATCGGCACGTCCCCGAAGGGCGGCGTCGTCGCGCTCGTCGGCGACGATCCGAGCGCGAAGTCCTCCAGCGTGCCCTGCTCGTCCGAACCCGCCCTCGCGGACCTGCAGATGCCGACCTTCTACCCGGCGGACTCCCAGGAGGTCATCGACCACGGTCTGCACGCGGTCGAGCTGTCCCGCGCCAGCGGGCTGTGGACGGCGATGAAGGTCGCCACCAACATCGCCGACGGAGCCTCCACCGCTCAGGTCGACCCGCGGTGGACCGCGCCGGACATGGACGGGCTTGCCGGCGGCCTGCGGGCCTACTCGCACGTCCCGCACGCGCGCCTGCTCGGCCCCGATCTCGCCGAGCTGGAGCGGAGCTTGCACCAGGTCAGGATGCCCATCGCGCTGGAGTACCTGCGGCGCAGCGGCGTCAACCGGGTCCTGGGAGCGACCGGCTCGGCGCGGATCGGGATCGTCGCGGCCGGCAAGACCTACCTCGACGTGCGGCAGGCCCTGGACGAGCTCGGCCTCGACGAATCGGCCTGCGAGAACTCGGGCGTCCGGCTGCTCAAGCTGGGGGCGGTGGTCCCGGTCGAACCGGAGATCGTGCGCGAGTTCGCCCGCGGGCTCGACGAGATCGTGGTGGTGGAGGACAAGCGGGCCTTCCTGGAGGTCGCGGTCAAGGAGATCCTCTACGGGATCCCGGGTGCTCCGCGCGTGACCGGGAAGCGGGACCCGCACGGCGCCCGGTTGTTCAGCGACGTCGGCGAGCTCGACCCGAGCGCAGCCGCGGCCGGACTGCGACGACGTCTGCGCGACAACGGTTTCCCGGTCCAGTCCACTCAGGACGTGAATCCGCCTGAGCGGATCATGCTGCCGCTGGCCGCCCGCACCCCCTACTTCTGCTCCGGGTGCCCGCACAACTCCTCGACGAAGCCGCCGGAAGGCGCGCTGGTCGGCGGTGGCATCGGCTGCCACGCGATGGTCCTGCTGATGCCGGAGGCGCAGGTCGGCACCGTCACCGGCCTGACGCAGATGGGCGGGGAAGGCGCGCACTGGATCGGCATGGCGCCGTTCGTCAGCACCGCCCACTACCTGCAGAACCTCGGTGATGGGACGTTCGCCCACTCGGGCAGCCTCGCGATCCGGGCGGCGGTGGCCGCCGGGGCGCCGATGACGTTCAAGATCCTGTTCAACTCGACGGTGGCCATGACGGGTGGGCAGGACGCGGTCGGAGCTCGCGGTGGCCTGCCGCAGCTGGTGGAAACCGTGCTGGCAGAAGGGGTCTCCCGCATCGTCGTGACCGGCGACCGGCCGGAACGGGTGCGCAAGGCGTTGCGCCGAGCCGGAGTGCTCCGCGACCAGGTGAGCGTGCGCCACCGGGACGAACTCGTCGAGGTCCAGACCGAGCTGTCCCGCGAGCCGGGCGTCACGGTCCTCGTGCACGACCAGGAGTGCGCGGCCGAGAAGCGGCGCAAGCGCAAGCGCGGATCGCAGCCGACCCCGGCGACCAAGGTCATGATCAACGAGCGGGTGTGCGAGGGGTGCGGTGACTGCGGGCAGAAGTCGAACTGCCTGTCAGTCCGCCCGGTCGACACCGAGTTCGGCCGCAAGACGCAGATCCACCAGTCCTCCTGCAACCTCGACTACTCGTGCCTGGACGGCGACTGCCCGTCGTTCGTCACCGTCGTCCCCGACGCCGAGAAGCGCTCCGCGACACCGGTCGTGCCGCCGGTGGGTCCCTTGCCGGAGGCGGTTCCGCAGGTCCCGGTCGACGACTTCACCCTGCGCATCACGGGAGTCGGCGGGACCGGTGTGGTGACCGTGGCCCAGGTGCTGGCCACCGCCGCGGCCATCGACGGCAGGCACGTGCGCGCCCTCGACCAGACCGGACTGGCGCAGAAGGGCGGCGCGGTCGTCTCCGACGTCAAGATCAGCACCACCCCGATCGCACGAGCGGCCAAGATCACCGACGGCGAGTGCGACCTCTACCTGGGATGCGACTCGCTCGTGGCCACCGACCCCGGTCAGCTCAAGGCCACCAGGCGGGACCGGACGATCGCGGTCGTGTCCACCGCGGAGGTCCCCACCGGGCACATGGTCGTGGACCCGACCGCGACCTTCCCCGACCAGGGCAGCATCCGCTCGGCCGTCGACGAGCACGTGGCGCGGGCGCACCACCTCGCCGCCGACCGGCTCTCTCTGGAACTGTTCGGCGACGAGCAGTTCGCGAACATGCTGCTGGTCGGGGCGGCCTTCCAGGCCGGCGCGCTCCCGTTGCCGGCCTGGGCGGTCGAACAGGCGATCCGCCTCAACGGCGTGCGCGTCGAGGAGAACCTGCTGGCGTTCGGCCACGGCCGCCGGGCCCTCGTCGGCGAGCCCGCGCCCGAGCCCGCGCCGATGAGCCTCGACGAGCTGATCGCCCACCGCACCGACGAGCTCACCGACTACCAGCACGCCCGCTACGCCGCTGACTACCGGCGCCTCGTCGACCACGTCCGGGCCCGCGAGACCGAGGTGGTCCCGGGCAGCGCGGCGCTGACCGAAGCCGTGGCCCGCCACCTGTTCAAGCTCATGGCCTACAAGGACGAGTACGAGGTCGCCAGGCTCTCGCTCGACCCCGCGCTGGAGAACGACGTGCGCGCGCAGTGGGGGCCGGGCTCCCGGGTCAGCTACCGGCTGCACCCGCCGGTGCTCCGGGCCCTGGGCGTGCGGCGCAAGATCGCGCTGGGCCCGTGGTTCCGCCCCGCGTTCCGCGTGCTGCGGGGGCTCCGGCGGCTGCGGGGCAGCGCCCTCGACCCGTTCGGCCACGCCCACGTCCGCAAGGTCGAACGAGCCCTCATCGCCGAATACCGCGCGGCCGTCGAAGAAGTGCTGCCCGCCCTCAGCGCCGCCACCCTGCCCGCGGCGGTGGAACTCGCCGGACTGCCCGACATGATACGCGGCTACGAGCAGATCAAGCTCGATTCGGTCGAGAAGTACCGCGAGCGGATGACCGCGATCCGCGAGACCCTGGCCGAGCTCTCGGCGGAGGTACCGGCCTGACGGCCTCGCCGGAGCGGCCTCGGAGGTGTTGTATGGGGCCCGACGCGTCCGAGGGGCAGGCGCGACGTGCCGGACGTTCTTCCGATGAAAGGGGAGCCATGACCACCATCGCGATCATCGGTGCCGGTCCGGGACTGGGCGCCGCCGCGGCGCGCAGGTTCGGGCGGGAGGGCTTCTCCGCTGCGCTGATCTCGCGCACGCAGGACAACGTCGACCGCCTCGCCGCCGAACTCGGTGACGGCGGAGTCCGGGCTCGCGGGTACGCCGCCGACGTTCAGGACCGGGAGCGCGTGGTGGAGGCGCTCAAAGCCGCCGCCGACGATCTCGGCCCGATCGAGGTGCTGCAGTACAGCCCGGCACCGCGCAGGGAGTTCCTGCGCCCCGTGCTCGACACCGGTGTCGACGACTTCGCCGCCGCCGTCGAGTTCTCGCTGCACGGTTCGGTCACCGCCGTGCAGCAGGTGCTGCCCGGGATGACCGAGCTGGGCAAGGGCACGATCCTGCTGGTCAACGGCGGTAGCGCGGCGACGCCGAACGGCAACGTCGCGGGCACCTCCGTCGCGTTCGCCGGGGAGTCCGCCTACGGCACGATGCTGCACGACGCACTCGCGCCCCGGATCCACGTCGGGCAGCTCGTCGTTCCGGGAACCATCGGCGGGGGAGACCCGATGTTCGCCTCGGACGCGCTGGCCGAGAAGCTCTGGACCATGCACGTCCAGCGCGGCAACTTCCGCGTCACCGTCGGGCCCGCGTGAGGGGCGGGGCAGAAAGCCCCTGGCTCCTGGTTCGCGGCGGGCTCACGCTGGTCAGGTAGCGCTCGGAAGGAGCGAATCATGACCATGCACAGCACACAAGCGGTCGAATGCCGCGGGTTCGACCGGCCCGACGACGTGCGCGAATTCGAACACGGCCGCGCCGAGGTGCTCGAAATGGCGGGCGGCACCATCGGGCGTCTCGTGCTGCACCCCGGGTGGCGGTGGAGCGAGGACGTCAAACCCATCGCCGGCACCGACTGGTGCGAGGCACCCCACTTCCAGTACCACGTGTCGGGGACGTTGCACGTGAAGATGTCCGACGGCAACGAGTTCGACGTCGGCCCTGGCTGGGTCAGCTCCCTGCCGCAGGGCCACGACGCCTGGGTGGTGGGCGACGAGGACGTCGTCCTCGTCGACTGGTACGGCGCCAGCGAGTACGCGAAGCGCAGCTGAGCACCGCGCGCCCGGCGGGTTCGGGCCGAACCCGCCGGGCGAATCCTGCCCTGTGAGACCCGAGACGATCGAGCTGCTCTCCGGCGTCCGAAGTGGTTGCATGACGGGTCGTGACCTGGACCGAGCGCGGTCCGGGGGAGTTGAACCCGACAGACCGGAGGAAGACGACCGATGGGCCACGGGGCTTTCGAGAAGACCTACGCGGCGAGCGAGGACCGCTACGAGAAGATGGAGTACCGGCGCGCCGGGGCGTCCGGATTGGACCTGCCCGCGTTCTCCTTCGGCCTGTGGCAGAAGTTCGGCACCGACTACCCGTGCGAGACCCAGCGCGAGATCGTGCTGCACGCCTTCGACCTGGGCATCACGCACTTCGACAACGCCGACCGGTACGGCCCGCCGCACCGCGCCGCGCAGAAGTTCTTCGGGGAGGTGCTGGCCAAGGACCTCGCGCCGCACCGTGACGAGCTGATCCTGTCGACCAAGGCGGGCAACCCGATCGGCCCTGGCCCGTACCAGAAGGGCGGCTCCCGGAAGTCGCTGCTGTCCTCGCTGGAGCACAGCCTGCGCGATCTGGGCACCGACCACGTCGACATCTTCTACAGCCACAGCCCGGACGAGAGCACCCCGCTGGAGGAGACGGTGGGTGCCCTGGTCAGCGCGGTGCAGCAGGGCAAGGCGCTCTACGTCGCCCTCTCCAACTACCAGCCGGAGCGCGCGCACCGGGCCGCCGAGCTGCTGCGGGAGGCGGGCGTGCCGCTGCTGGTCCACCAGCCGCGCTACTCGATCTTCGACCGCACGCCGGAGAACAACGGCCTGCTCGATCTCGCCGCCGATGACGGTTTCGGCCTGGTCGTGTACTCGCCGCTGGCGCAGGGCCTGCTCACCGACAAGTACCTCACGGGCGTCCCCTCCGGGGCGCGCGCGGAGAACAGCGCGTTCCTGTCGCCCGACGTCATCGACGAGACCTACCGCGAGCGCGCGACGGCCCTCAACGAGCTCGCCCAGGAGCGCGGCCAGTCGCTGGCCCAGCTCGCGCTGCAGTGGGTCCTGCGTCGGCCGGAGGTCACCTCCGCGCTCATCGGCGCGAGCTCGGTTTGGCAGCTCGACCACAACGTCCAGGCCCTGGAGTTCCCGCCGCTGACCGACGAGGAGCTCGCCGTCGTCGAGAAGCACGGAATTCACGGCACCGGACTCAAGAAGTAGCCCTCTCCGGCAGTAGCCGTTGCCAGGGGGCGGTTGTGGTCCGAGCCGTCCATGATCGACGTCCGAAATGCCCGGACAATTCAGGTCAGAACCGCCCCCCGTCATTCCCCGATTCGCGCGCGCCGTGAATTTTCCAGGTGACCTGAACCTCTTGTCGCTCGCTGCTTTTCGTGATGTCCGGGGCGCCTGTCGGGTGCCGTCGAACGCGGATGACGACGACTCCGGCGCGCGCCCGAAATCTCCGATCTCGACCCCGCGAAGATCCCTCGTTCCCGGTGTCGGGCGGGGAATTTAACATCGCCACCTCGGCTCGATGGCCGTGCACAACGGCTTTCAGCCGGCGATCGAGCTGATCGCCTCCGGTGCGCTCGACGTCGAGCGGTTGGTGTCGGCGACGTTGCCGCTGGCGGACCATGCCGAGGCGATCGAGAAGTTCCGCGCCGGAGAAGGCCACAAGATCCACCTGTCCCCGACCGCGCGCTAGGCGTCCTGCCGCGGCGCGCGGCGCGACGTCCTCCTGTGAATTCGACGAAGGGTTTCGTGCAATGACGCCAACCACCCCCGCACCGGCGCGTTCGCGCACGCGCAACGCGCTGATCTGGATATTCGGGGCGCTCGGCGGGATCTTGTGAGGCTATGACACGGGAGTGATCTCCGGTGCCATGCCGTTCATCAAGCAGGACATCCCGTTGTCCCCGTTCCAGCGGGGACTCGTGGTCAGCGGATTGCTGGTCGGTGCGATGGCGGGTGCCGGCGCTTCCGGTCGCCTCGCCGACGTGTGGGGCCGGCGCCGGCTGATCCTGTGGGCCGCAGTGGTGTTCACCGCCGGAACGGTGGGCGCGATGCTCGCCACCACGGCGTGGATGCTGGTCGTCTTCCGGTTCGGCATCGGTGTCGGCATCGCCTCGGTGGTGGTGCCGCTGTACCTGACCGAGCTCGCGCCGAAGCAGTCGCGCGGCGGGCTCACGTCCCTGATGCAGCTGCTGGTCACCGTCGGCATCCTCGTGGCCTACGTGACCGACTACGCGCTGGCCGACACCGGTTCGTGGCGCTGGATGCTCGGTCTCGGCGCGGTCCCGGCGGTGCTGCTGGGAATCGGCATCTACTTCCAGCCGGAGAGCCCGCGCTGGCTGGTCAAGCACGGTCGAGCCGACCAAGCGCGCGCTGTGCTGACGAGCCTGCGCGGTTCCAACGCCCGGGAGGTCGAGCAGGAGCTCGACGAGATCCAGGCCGCCGACCGCGAGAAGGAAGCCGAGAACGCCGTCGGAGTCCGGGTAATGCTCACCCCGAGGCTGCGCCGGGTTCTGCTGCCGGGCTTGGGGCTGGTGTTCTTCCAGAACTTCATCGGGATCAACACCATCATCTACTCCGCCCCGACGCTGCTGACGACGCTCGGCTTCGGCACGTCCGGAGCGATCCTGGCCAACGTCGGCACCGGCGTGGTCAACGTGCTGATGCCCCTGCCCGCGCTGCGCGTGATCGACCGCGTCGCCCGGAAGTCGCTGCTGGCGGTGGGAAGCATCGGCATGCTCGTGTCGATGCTGGTCCTCGGCGTGGCCAACGCCGTCGGCGTCTCCTGCGGGCCGCTGCTGGTGGCGATCACGCTGGGCAGCATCCTGGTCTACATCGCCTCGTTCGCGGTGTCGTGGGGCCCGGTGCAGTGGGTGCTGCTGCCCGAGCTGTTCCCGCTGCGCATGCGCGGTTCCGCGGTGGGCATCTGCCTGGTGTTCAACATGGCCGTCGCCCTGGTCTTCCCGGTCCTGCTGGACATCACCGGCCCGGGCGCGATGTTCCTGTTCTTCGCGCTGATGGCCGTGCTGTCGTTCTGGTTCATCCAATGTGGACTGATCGAGACCAAGGGCAAGAGCCTAGGTTCTGTCCTGTAATTGATCTAGCGGCGCGGTCTGGTTTGATCTTGGGTTGTGGTGGGTCGTGGTGAGTTGACGGATCGCGCGTGGGCGCGGATTGAGCCGCTGTTACCGCCGGTGTCAGGGA
>NZ_SMLA01000062.1:0-35249 GCF_004349225.1 Saccharopolyspora karakumensis | reverse complement strand
TGACCCCCGCGCCGCCGTCGATCCCCCGGCCGGTGGCGGGCTCCCCGCAGCCCCGGCCGCAGCCGTGGATCCCGCCGCAGCAGATGCGAGCCGCGCAGCCGAACCTCCCTGCGCAGTCCGGCTCGTGGCACGGGCAGAGCGGACCGAGCTCCGCGCACTCCTCACCGCAGCAACCCGCGTCCGAGCGCCGGGTCGGCCGGACGACGATCGTCACGGGCGCGGTGACGCTGGTGCTGGTCGCAGGGGCGGTGGTGGTCGCTGGGGCGGCGGTGTTCGGTTACTCGGCCGGAACCGAGGGGCAGGACGGTTCGACCGTTCAGCGAAGCCGTCCCACTGGCAGCGCCTACGAAGTGCTGCAGGCCGAGTCCGCCGGGTGGACGGGACGCTCGTTCAGCACCTCCACCTACCAGGGCACCGCGTACGCCGGCCCCTTGATGGCGGGGCACGTGCTGCGGTTCGACCAGGTGGATTTCGGCCCCCTTCCTGCCACCGCGGTCACCGCGCGGTTCCGCACCTCGGTGCCGCCGTCGGCCAACGCGACGATCTCGGTCCGGCTGGGCAACTCCCACGGCGAGAAGGTCGGCCAGATCACCGTGGCGGACGCCGGCAACGACCAGATGTGGACGACCACGACGGTCAAGCTCGAGCGCAAGGTCTCGGGCAAGCAGGCGGTCTACCTGGTGATCAGTTCGGGGGTCGGCGGCGAGGCGCTGCAACTGGACTGGGTCCAGTTCCACCACTGAACCCCGGGCGGATACCCTGACCAGCGATGGTGGTGTTGACCGAGCAGGAGTGGCGTGAGCGCCGGACCGCCCACCGCGAGCGGGTGACCCGGTGGACCTCACCGCACCGCAGGCGGCAGCACCACCAGCGCAAGCATCCGGTGCTGGACTTCCTGTTCACCTACTACTCGTTCCGCCCGGCCCGCCTGGAGCGGTGGCAGCCCGGCGTCGGCGTGGTGCTGGAGAACGGTCAGGAGTTCCTGTCCCGCAAGGGCTTCACCGAAGTCCCCGGCGGTGTCGCGCTGGACCCGGCGGCGCTGACCGACAAGCGGCGCGACTCGGCGGAGTTCATCCTCGGTCTGCTCAGCGCGACCGCGTCCCGCCCGGCCCGGCTGGGCTGCTTCGGTCTGCACGAGTGGGCGATGGTCTACCGCACGGAGCCGGGCGACGTCCGGCACAGCGGTTGGCCGCTGCGGCTGGGGCACGAGGGAACCGACGAGGTCGTGGAGTCGATGCCGATCAGCTGCACCCACCACGACGCGTTCCGGTTCTTCACCCCGCAGGCCCGTCCGCTCAACGAGCTGCAACCGTCACGAGCCGACCAGGTCCGGCTGGAGCAGCCGGGTTGCCTCCACGCGAACATGGACTTGTTCAAGTGGGCCTACAAGCTCGACCCGTTCGTGCCGGGCGAGCTCATCGCCGACTGCTTCGAGCTGGCGGTGCGGGTGCGCGAGCTGGACATGTGCGCCAGCCCCTACGACCTCTCCGAGCTCGGCTACGAGCCGGTGCCGATCGAGACCCCGCAAGGCCGCGCCGACTACGTCCGGCGGCAGCGCGAGTTCGCCGAGGAAGCCGCGGGACTGCGCCAACGGCTCATCGACACCTGCCGCGACGTCCTCACCTGGGCAGCGCCGAGCACGGTCTGAAAGATCTTCTGCGGTTCAGGTTTTCGATCCAGCCGCTCGTGCTCGGGCGCCAGGGCGCCGACCGCGCCCCGACTCTGCGAATCAACTTCCACGCCAGCACTTCTCACACCGACCATCGGAGCGCGACCGCGTTGGCGGTGCGGCGCGATGTGCACTCCCGGCGCCGGTGCGAGCGCTCAGCGCTGCTCGGGTTGGGCGCGGCGCCTGGTCAGCGCCGCGAACACCGCGACCGCCGAGACCGACAGCGCGCCCATCACCAGGCCCATCGGCACCGCGGTGTCCGAGCCTGCGATGCCGACCAGCGGGGAGACCAGCCCGCCGATCATGAACTGCAGCACGCCCAGCAGCGCCGAGGCGCTCCCGGCCGTCTCGCGGTGCCCGGACAGGGCGAGGGCGGTGGCGTTCGGGAACACCAGGCCGATGCTGGCCACGGTCACGAACAGGGCGGGCAGCAGCGCGCCCAGGCCCAGGCCCAGGACGGTCGAGACCGCCACGGAGATGCCGCCGAGGGCGTTGCAGCTCAGCCCGATCGCCAGCAGCCGCCGCGAGTCGACCTTGCCGACCAGCAGCCCGTTGAGCTGGCCCATCGCCACGATGCCGATCGAGTTCACTCCGAAGACCACGCTGAACATCTGCGGCGAGAGGTGGTGGACGTCCTGCAGCACGAACGACGAGCCGGAGATGTAGGCGAACATGGCGGCGAAGGCCAGCGCCGCCGACAGCGCGAAACCGGTGAACATCCGGTCGCGCAGCAGTTCGCCGAAGGTGCGCAGGGTCTGCGGCAGGCTGCCGGGACGCCGCTGCTGCGGCGGCAAGGTCTCGGGCAGGGCCAGCAGGGCGGCGACCAGCAGCGCGGCGCCGATCGCGCACAGGGTCACGAAGACCCCGCGCCACGAGGTGACCCGCAGCAGCTGGCCTCCCAGCACCGGCGCGAGCACCGGGACCACGCCGTTGACCAGCATCAGCAGGGAGAAGAACTTCGCCAGCGCGACGCCGGAGAACAGGTCGCGCACCACGGCTCGCGCGATCACGATCCCGGCCGCTCCGCCGAAGCCCTGCACCAGCCGCAGCGCGGCCAGCGCGTAGGCGGACGGCGCGAGCGCGCAGGCCAGCGAGGCGAGGGCGAAGACGACGACACCGATGAGCAGCGGGCGGCGACGGCCGTAGGTGTCCGACAGCGGGCCCATCACCAGCTGTCCCAGCGCGAGCCCGATCGTGCAAGCCATCAGCGAGAGCTGCACCTGGGAGGCACCGGCGTCGAGCTCGCCGGAGATCGCCGGGAGGGCGGGGAGGTACATGTCCATCGACAGCGGCCCGAACGCCGACATCCCGCCCAGGATCAGCGCGTACTTCCCGCGCGACTGCTCTGACATCCACCCTCGTTCGTTCGCACCGCAAATCAGTTCGGCTCAACGGTAACCCGCGGCGGAGCGCCCTCGCGATGAGTCGTTCATCGCACCAGCGGGCGCTTCAGGTCCGAACTGACCGGACGAAAAGGACTCCGATCACGGATGCTTCGGACCAAAACCGCCCGGCTGCCCGTGATCACCGGCCCCAGAGGGGGCCTTGCCAGGTGGAGGTGGAGCGCAGGTCGCGCTTGAGGAGCTTGCCGCCGGGGTTGCGCGGCAGCGGCCGCTCGCTGAGGTGCAGGAACTGCGGGATCTTGAAATCCGCCAGGTGGTCCTGGAGATGCGCTAGCAGCCGCTGGGCGTCGAAGCCGTCGTCGGCCACGATGACCGCGCCGACCTTCTCCCCCATCACGTCGTCCGGCACGCCGACGACCGCCGCCTCCACCACGCCCGGCGCGGCCGCCAGCGCGTTCTCGACCTCCACCGAGTAGACGTTCTCGCCACCCCGGTTGATCACGTCCTTCGCGCGGTCGACGATGTAGACCAACCCTGCGTCGTCGACGCGGGCGAGGTCACCGGTGCGCAGCCAGCCGTCGACGAACGTCGCGGCCGTGGCCTCCGGTTTGTTCCAGTAACCGGCGACGACGTTGGGCCCGCGGATCAGCAGTTCGCCCACGCCCGTGCCCGGGGCGGGCTCGTCCACCGCGACGTCGACGACGGGCGCCGGGAACCCGACCGAGTCGGCGTGCGCGACCGAGTGCTCGTGCGGCAGGAAGGTGGAGATCGAGGAGGTCTCGGTCAGCCCGAAGCTGTTGCCCACCCGCGCCCGCGGGAACGCCGCCTTGATGCGCTCGACCAGCGCGGGCGCCATGGGAGCACCGCCGTAGGAGACGTGCTCGACCGAGGACGTGTCGCACTCCGCGAAGTCCGGCTGCTTGAGCGCGAGCGCGTAGATCGCGGGCACCGTGGTGAACAGGTTGATCCGCTCCTCGGAGATGATCCGCAGGAACCGCCGCACGTCGAAGGACGGCATCACCACGGTCGAGCCGCCGTAGGAGAGCTGCAGCAGCAGCTGCGTGTTGCAGCCGGTGACGTGGAACAGCGGAACCGACACGAGGTTGCGCGTGCGCCAACCGGTTTCGACGTCGATGCCCTTCACCCGGCACACGTTCTCCACATTGGACAGGAAGTTCTCGTGGGTGGTCATCGCGCCCTTGGGGCGCCCGGTGGTGCCGCTGGTGTAGAAGATCGCCGCCACCTCGTCGCGGGCGAGGTCGTCGACGGCGAAGGACGTCCCGTCCGGCAGCGGTTCGCCGGGGTGGAAGGTGAACACCGCACCGGAATCGGCCAGCACGTAGTCGACCTCGGGCTTGGCGAAGCGGATGTTGACCGGTACCGCTACCCCTCCGGCCAGCTGCGTTCCGAGGAACGCCAGCACCCAGTCCACGCCGGCGGGCAGCAGGTTGGCGACGCGGTCGCCGCGGGAGATCCCGGCCGCGCGCAGCCCACCGGCGACCCGGGCGGCCCGGTCCCACAGCTCCCGGTAGGTCAGCCGGCCACCGCCGACCTCCACCAGCGCTTCGCGGTCGCCGAACCGCTCGACGGTGCCTCGCAGCATGGCCACCAGCGACTCGGCCAACCCGGAGTAGTGGGCGATGCCCCGTTCGTCGCGTTCGATGCCGGACCTGTCGAACATCGCCTGACCTCCCCGTCGCGCGGACCGTGATCACGGTCACTCGCCGGATGGCGGGGGTCAAGCGGTCACGGCACGCGGAACCCGAACGGAAGTTCCAGCCGGTGTTCGGCGAGCAGCTCCTCGTCGGCGAGCAGCTCGGCGGTGGAACCGTCCGCGACCACCCGGCCGTCGTCGATGATCACGCTGCGCGGGCACAGCTGCAGCGCGTAGGGCAGGTCGTGGGTGACCATGAGCGTCGTCCCGCCCACGGCGAGCAGCACCTCGGCCAGCTCGCGGCGCGCGACCGGTTCGAGGTTCGCCGAGGGCTCGTCGAGCACGAGCAGTTCCGGGCGGCACGCCAGCACGGCGGCCAGCGCGACGCGTTTGCGCTGGCCCCCGGACAGGTGCAGGGGTGAGCGGTGGGCGTGCTCGGTCATCCCGACCGCGTCGAGGGCCTCGTGGACGCGCTGCTCGAGCTCGACGCCGCGCGCTCCGAAGTTGGCCGGCCCGAAGGCGACGTCCTCCCGGACGGTCGGCATGAACAGCTGGTCGTCGGGATCCTGGAAGACCAGGCCGACGCGGCGGCGGATCTCCTTGAGGTGCCGGGTCTCCACCGGCAGCCCGCCCACGGAGATGCTCCCGGACGTGGGCCGCAGCACGCCGTTGAGGTGCAGGGTCAGCGTCGTCTTGCCCGCGCCGTTGGGGCCGAGCACGGCGACCCGCTCCCCCGGCTCGACCCGCAGGTCGACGTGGTGCAGCGCCCGATGCCCGTCGGGGTAGGCGTGCGCCAGACCGGTGATCTCCAGCGCGGGCGCGGTCACCGCTTCGCGGGTCCCGGCGGGCTGCTCGCTCACGCCGTCCACAACGACACCCCCAGCACCAGGGCCGCGGTGGCGGGCGCGGCCAAGCCCGTGCTCCAGCTCTTCCAGGAGGTGCGGCGAGCCGGTTCCAGCTCGGGCATCTCGCCTTCCCACCCGCGCGAGAGCATCGCCAGGTGCACGCGCTCGCCGCGCTCGTAGGAGCGGATGAACAGGCTGCCGACGCCGCGCGCGGTTGCCCCGGCCTGCCACAGGAACCTCGGGTCGTGGCCCCGGGAGATCCGCGCGATCCGCATCCGGCCGGCTTCGGCGACGATCACCTCGGCGTAGCGCAGCATCAGGGTGATGATGGTGATCACCAGCTTCGGCGCGCGCAGCCGCTGCAGGCCGAGCACGATCTCGCGCGGCGCGGTGGTGGCCGCCAGCAGCAGCGAGGTCCCGAGACCGAGCGTGCCCTTGGCCATGATGTTGAACCCGGCCAGCAGCCCTTCGGTGGACAGCGCGACACCGGCGACCTGCGTGCTCGGGCCACCCGCGGTGAACGGCAGCAGCAGCGCCAGCGCCACGAACGGCACCTCGATCAGCAGTCGCGCGGCCAGCCAGCGCGGCGGGATGCGCGCGACGGCGGCCAGCGCGGCGAGCAGCACCGCGTAGCCGCCGAAGGCCCAGAAGATCTCGCGCGGCGTGGCCACCACGCACAGCACCAGCAGGAACGCGGCGGTGATCTTCACCTGCGGGTCGAGCCGGTGCATCGCCGTGTCACCCGGCAGGTGCAGGGCGTCGGCGTGCCCGGTGCCCACCTACGCCTCCTCCGAGCCGGAGCGACGACGCAGTCCCCAGAACAACCCACCTGCCGCGAGGAGGGTGACCACCGCGCCGATGACCCCGGCGACACCGGTGAACCTCTCGTCACCGCCGACGGCGTAGTCGGCCAGCGGGCCGTCGGCCAGCGCGTGGTCGCCGGTGTGCTGGGCGATGCAGTTGCCCTCCAGCGACTCGCCGCGCTCGGTCTGCACCACCGCGCATCCCCGCTGGGTGACGGCGTCGAGACCGTCCGGGTCAGAGTCGGCGAAGTAGGCCACTCCCCCGGCGACGGCGAGCACGACCAGGGCGAAGATCAGCAGAAAGCGCTTCATCGGGCGACCTCCTCGCGCCGGGCACCGCGCAACAGGTGGACCAGGTCCGGCCGGGCCGAGGCGACGGCGCCGACCGTGGCGGCGGTGATCAGGCCCTCGCCCAGGCCGATCAGGCCGTGCACGCCGATCATCGCCACCGAGACCGTGGCCAGGTCGAACCCGGCGGCGCCGCCGATGGCGTACTCGACGAGGAAGCCGCAGGAAGCGAGCACGGTGTTGACCCACCCCGCGATGAACGCGGTGGCCAGCAGCCCGGCCCGGCTGCGGGTGGCCGGCTTCCGCAGCGCCAGCGCCACCAGGTAGCCGACGGCGGTGCCGATCAACGCCATGTTCGTGATGTTCGCGCCGAGCATCGTCAGGCCGCCGTCGGCGAACAGCAGCGACTGGACGACCAGCACGATCGCCACGCACAGCGCTCCGACCCACGGGCCCGCCAGGATCGCGGCCAGCGCACCGCCGAGCAGGTGCCCGCTCACGCCCGGCAGCACCGGGAAGTTGATCATCTGCGCGGCGAAGACGAACGCCGCGACCAGACCGGCCATCGGGGCCGTGCGGTCGTCCAGATCGGCCCTCGCGCGCACCAGCGCCACCGACAGGCCGGCTATCGCCACGACGGCGAACAGCACCGCCGTGCGGGCGTCGAGCAGCCCGTCGCTCATGTGCATGGCGAGCGTCGTGGTCGGCACTGGACTTCCTCTCCTGCGAACCGGTGCTCCCCGGTGGAACAACCGCCGGTCAAGGGTAGTTGCCGATCACCCGCTATCACCAGGTCCTGGCAAGAGGTCCTCCTCGCACTCAAGCCCGAAAAAGCCGTCGACCCGGGCGCAACACCCGGGTCGACGGCTCAAGAGTCCGTTCTGAGGTCGTGCGAGCGGCGAAGCCGCGAGGCGTGAAGACCGCCCTCGCAACCCGCACCGCCGCGGGTTCTCAGACGTCGTCTGGGGACGACGCCGCGACGCCGTGTATTGGCGGCATACATCAGGAGTTGCGCCCGGCCCCAGACGGCGTCTGAGGTCCCGCCACCCGCACCGCCAACCAAACGGCCACGCGGAATCACCTGCAGAGGTCAGTCCCGCACGGCCAGTGCCAGTTCGCCGTTGCTGTCCTTCTCGGCGTCCAGGGTCTTGTCGCCCAGGAGCTCCGAGACCTCCTTCTCCAGGAAGATCCGGACGCCGTTCTCCTCGATCACCTCGTCGCCCTCCTGGGGTTCCTCGGCGATCGACGCCTGCAGCCCCTGTCCGGCCGGCGCGATGCGCAAGCCCGAGCTGGCCGGAGAGTCGCCGCCGACGAGGACGAGCTTGATGACCTCAACGGCGCTCTCACTGATGGTGAGCATGGTGCTCAACTCCTCTCGGAGCCGGTCGGTTGAAGAGGCCACCGTGTCATCGTCGCGACCGGACGCGCAAACCGACCCGCCGACTCAGCCCTGGTACGCCTCCAACGGCGGGCAGGAGCAGACCAGGTTGCGGTCGCCCTTGGCACCGTCGATGCGCCGGACCGGCGGGAACACCTTGATCGCGTCCGTGCCCAGCGGGTAGGCCGCCTCCTCGCGGGAGTAGGCGTGGACCCACTCCTTGGCGAGGCTGGCCGCCGTGTGCGGGGCACCGACCAGCGGGTTGTCGTCGGCGGGCCACTGCCCTGCGACGACCTTGTCGATCTCGGCGCGGATGGCGATCATCGCCTCGCAGAAGCGGTCCAGCTCGGCGAGGTTCTCGCTCTCGGTCGGCTCGACCATCAGCGTGCCCGCGACCGGGAAGGACATCGTCGGCGCGTGGATGCCGTAGTCGGCGAGCCGCTTGGAGACGTCGTCGACGGTGATGCCGCTGGTCTTGCTGATCTGCCGCAGGTCCAGGATGCACTCGTGGGCGACGAGGCCGCCCGCACCCGTGTAGAGCACCGGGAAGTACTCGCTCAACCGCCGCGCCACGTAGTTGGCGGCGGCCACCGCGGTCAGGGTCGCGCGGCGCAGGCCGTCGGCGCCCATCATCCGCACGTAGGCCCAGGAGATCGGCAGGATCGAGGCGCTGCCCCACGGGGCGGCGCTGATCGGGCCGACACCGGTGGCCGGACCGGCGGCGGGCTGCAGCGGGTGGTTGGGCAGGAACGGCGAGAGGTGCTCGCGGACGCCGATCGGGCCGACGCCCGGACCGCCACCGCCGTGCGGGATGCAGAAGGTCTTGTGCAGGTTCAGGTGCGAGACATCGGAACCGAACTTGCCCATCCGGGCCAGTCCGATCAGCGCGTTGAGGTTCGCGCCGTCGACGTAGACCTGGCCGCCCGCGTCGTGCACCAGCCCGCAGACCTCCCGCACGGTGTCCTCGTAGACGCCGTGGGTGGACGGGTAGGTGATCATGATCGCGGCGAGGTCCTGAGCGTGCTTGCCGACGAGCTCGCGCAGGTGGTCCATCTCGATGTTGCCCTGCTCGTCGCAGCGGACCACGACCACGCGCATCCCGGCCATCACGGCGCTGGCGGCGTTGGTGCCGTGCGCGCTCGCCGGGATCAGGCACACCTCGCGCTCGGCCTCACCACGGCTGTGGTGGTAGGCGCGGATGGCCAGCAGACCCGCGAACTCGCCCTGGCTGCCCGCGTTGGGCTGCAGGCTGACCGCGTCGTAGCCGGTGACCTCCGCGAGCCATTCCTGCAGGTCGGAGACGACCTTGAGCAGGCCTTCGGCGTCCTGCGCGGGCGCGAAGGGGTGCAGCGAGGAGAACTCGGGCCAGGTGATCGGCTCCATCTCCGCGGTCGCGTTGAGCTTCATCGTGCACGAGCCCAGCGGGATCATGCTGCGGTCCAGCGCGATGTCCTTGTCCGACAGCTGCCGCAGGTAGCGCAGCAGCGAGGTCTCGGAGCGGTGCGTGTGGAACACCGGGTGCGTCAGGTACTCCGACGTGCGGGCCAGCGCGCCCGGCAGCGCGTCGTCGGTCTCGACGTCGAGCCGGTCGACGTCACCGGGCGTCACGCCGAAGGCCTCCCACACCGCGGCCAGGTGCGCGCGGGTGGTGGTCTCGTCGCAGCTGATGCCCACGTGGTCGGAGTCCACGCGGCGCAGGTTCACCCCGCCGAGGCGCGCGGCCGCCAGCACCTCGTCGGCCTTGCCGGGGACCTTGGCGACCACGGTGTCGAAGAACTCGGCGTGCACGACCTCGACACCGCCGCGGCGCAGCTGCTCGGCCAGCACGCTGGCCATCCGGTGCGCGCGGGTCGCGATCGCCTTGAGCCCGTCCGGACCGTGGTAGACCGCGTACATCGAGGCGACCACGGCCAGCAGCACCTGCGCGGTGCAGATGTTGCTGGTGGCCTTCTCACGGCGGATGTGCTGCTCGCGGGTCTGCAGCGCGAGCCGGTACGCCTGGTTGCCCTCGACGTCGACGCTCACGCCCACCAGGCGGCCCGGCAGCTGCCGCTCCAGGCCCTTGGCTACGGCCATGAACCCGGCGTGCGGACCGCCGAAGCCCATCGGCACGCCGAAGCGCTGGGTGCTGCCCACGACCACGTCGGCACCGATCTCGCCGGGCGCGCGCAGCAGCGTCAGCGCCAGCAGGTCGGTGGCCACGACGACCTTCGCGCCGCGCTCGTGGATCGCGGCGATCAGCGCCTCGTGGTCGCGCACCGCCCCGGAGGCACCCGGGTAGGACAGCAGCGCCCCGAAGAACTCGCCCTCGGGCAGCTCACCGGAGGTCAGGTCGGCGACCACGACCTCGATGCCCAGCGGCTCGGCGCGGGTCTCGATGACCGCGATGGTCTGCGGCAGCGTGTCGGCGTCGACCAGGAAGCGCGGCGACTTGGACTTGCCCGCGCGGCGCACCAGGGTCATGCCCTCGGCCGCCGCGGTGGCCTCGTCGAGCATCGAGGCGTTGGAGACCGGAACCCCGGCCAAGTCGGCGACCACGGTCTGGAAGTTCAGCAGCGCCTCCAGCCGGCCCTGCGAGATCTCCGGCTGGTAGGGCGTGTAGGCGGTGTACCAGGCGGGGCTCTCCAGCACGTTGCGCAGGATCACCGGCGGGGTGACCGTGCCGTAGTAGCCCAGGCCGATCATCTCGGTGTGCGGGGTGCAGCGACCGGCGAGGTCGCGCAGCTCCGCCAGCGCCTCGGTCTCGGTGGCCGGCTCCGGCAGCGACAGCTGCAGGTCGCCCTCGCGGATGGTGTCCGGGACGGCCTTCTGACCGAGCTCTTCCAGGGAGCCGACGCCGATGACGTCGAGCATGCGGGCCAGTTCGGCGGGCATCGGCCCGACGTGGCGGTCAGCGAACGGCCTGCCGTGCTCCAGCGCGGCCAGAGGGATGCGGTCGTGCGTCGCGTCGGTCATCGCCAAAACCTCACTCATCGCGGCGAACAAAGGGTGGCAGCGGATGCTGCTCTCCCCCTCTGTCCCCGTTCGCGGAGCGAACGCCTGAGAGCTTCACCCGGCGGACCGGGCTTGCACCGTCGGCGGGGCTCACGCTAGGTGTGCCCGCTTTCCAGAGGTATCTCGCCCGTGCGGTCCAGGTGGCCTGAGAGGTTGTCGGGGAGAGTTGCTCCTTCGGCGCCTGCCCTGGCAAGACCAGGACCGGACTCTCCCGCACGGGGTCGGCGATGGCGCTCAGAGTACCCGATCAACGCGGCTTATCAGACCATCAATGTCGGCTACCGCACACATGGACGATGCCGGTCGTTCAGCCGGTCTCCGCCTGGCGGTCGCGGCGGCGGGCCGCGAGCTCGTCGTTGATCGCCGACTCGATGTTCTCGCCACCGTCGGCCCGCTCGGCCGGGAACTCGTGGATGGTCCCGCTGATCTCGCGCATCGCACCGCTGACCGCGATGCCGAACACTCCCTGGCCGCCCTGCAGCAGATCTACCACCTCCTCCGCGGAGGTGCACTCGTAGACCGTGGTGCCGTCGCTGAACAGCGTCAGCTTCGCCAGGTCCTGAACGCCGCGCTTGCGCAGGTGCTCCACCGCGACCCGGATGTTGTGCAGCGACACCCCGGTGTCCAGCAGGCGCTTGACGACCTTGAGCACCAGGATGTCCTTGAACGAGTACAACCGCTGCGAACCCGACCCGGCGGCGCCGCGGATGGACGGCCCGACCAGCTTGGTGCGAGCCCAGTAGTCGAGCTGCCGGTAGGTGATGCCCGCGATCTGGCAGGCCGCCGGCCCGCGGTAACCGACCAGTTCGTCCGGGGCAGAGGCGTCGGGGAACAGCTCACCCTGCTCCGCAGCATCCGAGGTCGCTGCTTCCTCCACCACGCCTGCCTCCCCTCGTCCGGCCCGAAGCCGACGACGACGATCACCAGCGCCCGGACCGTTTGCGATCCAGGGCCGCGAAGCCGTACACCGGCTGAATCACACCGGGGCAATTCGCGTAAGTCCGAAGGTATGCCCGCTCAGCAGGCGGGTCAACGCGACGCGCGGGCCGCGCGCGCTCCCGTTCGCCGGAGCAAGAACCCGGCCCCCGGGCTGCTGGTGCAACCCGGGGGCCGGTGTGGTCTGTTCGGACTAGGACCCGTAGCGCCGGTCCTCAGGTGTCGGCGCCGCGGAAGTCCTCCGGGGAGACGGAGTCGAGGAATTCGCGGAACTTCTCCACCTCGTCCTCCTGCTCGTCCGGAATGATCAACCCGGCCTCGTCGAGGACCGACTCGTCGGCGTGGATCGGAACTCCGATGCGCAACGCCAGCGCCACCGAGTCGCTCGGCCGCGCGGACACCCGCACATCACCGTCGAACACCAGCTCGGCGAAGAAGGTGCCCTCCTGCAGGTCGGTGATCCGCACCTGCTCCAGGTCGCGGCCCAGGGCTCCGATGACGTCCTTGAGCAGGTCGTGCGTGAGCGGCCGCTGGGGCCGCACGCCCTGCTGCTCCAGGGCGATGGCCGTCGCTTCGACCGACCCGATCCAGATCGGCAGGTAGCGCTCGCCCTGGGCCTCGCGCAACAGCAGGATCGGCTGGTTGGCTGGTAGTTCAACTCGCACGCCGACGACGCGCATCTCGCTGCTCATCGTCACATCGCCTCCTCCAGCGCGCCGAAGCGTGACATCCCCGTCGAGGGTCCCGCACCGACGCCTCCGACGCTACCCGCGATACGGCGGACACGCCCTTCCATCGGTGGTCCCGGCGGACCACCACCGTCGCGGTCGTTGTTGTCGGGGCCCACGGCCCGGACCGCTGGCGAGCTCGTCGTTGAGCAATACCCAGCACGATACACCGCGCAGGGCCCGGTCGAAGCCGCCGGAAATGCCCTGCTGCGCTGTGAAAACCGCTCGTGGCGCCGGGAAATTCCCGGCGAAGGGGACGACATCCGCGCGCGAGCGGCGCAGCTGCCTCATGCGTCAGCGGGGCGACGCCTCGTGTGGCGTCGCCCCGCTGACGGGTTGAAAAGCCCTGTTCGACGGCCTCAGCGGCCGCCCTGGCCCCCATCGATCGGCCCGGTCAGGAACACCAGGCGGAACTTACCGATCTGGACCTCGTCGCCGTTGGCGAGCACCGAGGTGTCCACCGGCTCCCGGTTCACGTAGGTGCCGTTGAGGCTGCCCACGTCGACCACCACGAAGTCGTTGCCCTCGCGGCGGAACTCGGCGTGCCGCCGGGAAACCGTCACGTCATCGAGGAAGATGTCGCTGTCCGGGTGCCGGCCGGCGCTGGTGGTCTCCCGGTCCAGCAGGAAACGCGAACCCGCGTTGGGGCCGCGCTTGACCACCAGCAGGGCGGAACCCGCCGGCAGCGCATCGACCCCGGATGCGGAGGCAGGTTCCGGGGCCGCGCTCTCGGTGCTTTCCGGCTCCGAGAGGAAGGGCCTGAAGACCGAGGTGGTCTCCGGTGACTGCTCCGGCGGAACGTCGCCGAAGCCGCTGTTTTGGCTCACCTGAGCTCTCCTCTACGCGGATAGATCGTGCCAAGTATGCGCCCAACGTACCGTGCCTGGACAGCCCCGGGACGAGCGACTCCCTCATCATCCCACGGATGCCTCAGAGCAGGACGATCATGCCTGGTCGATCAGCTTCTGGTAACCCTCGGCGTCGAGCAGACCGGACAGCTGCTCCGGGTCGGCGAGCCGGATCTCCACCATCCAGCCCTCGCCCGCGGCGTCCGAGTTGACCAGCTCCGGCTGGTCCTCCAGCGCGGAGTTGCCGGCGGTGATCTCACCCGTCACCGGGGCGTAGATGTCGGAGACGCTCTTGGTCGACTCCACCTCGCCCATCGAGTCCCCGGCGGCGACCTGCTGCCCCACCTCGGGGAGCTGGACGAACACCACGTCGCCGAGCTGCTGCTGGGCGTAGTCGGTGATGCCGATGCGCACGGTGTCCTCGCCGACGGGCTGGACCCATTCGTGCTCTTCGGTGTACTTGATCTCCGGGGCCGCCACGGTGGTCCCGCCTTTCATCCGCTGTTGCAACGAGCCGAGTGATCGGCGCGGCGAGCGTATTCACCGGCCACCGAAGGCCGCAAGGCGACGCGGAGCCGGGATCAGGCGCGGGCTCTGGCCCCGCGCACGGCGGCGATGACCTGCCCGAGGTAGAGGATGCCCGCCCACAGGTACAGCGCACCGCCCCAGGCGGTGAAGGCGTAGGCGATCGGCCGGACCACGTCGGACCCCGTGAAGTCGTCCTGCACCAGCAGCAACAGCGGGAACGCGTACATCAGGCAGAACGTGGCGGCCTTGCCCAGGTAGTGCACCTCGGGCGGTTCGTAGCCGTGCCAGCGCAGCACCGGCAGGCACAGCGTGAGCACGACGTCCCGGCCGACCAGGGCGACCGCCACCCACCAGGGGATGACGTCGCGCAGCACGAAGGCGATCAGCGTCGCGACGATGTAGAGGCGGTCGGCGGCGGGGTCGAGCAGCTCGCCGATGCGGCTGTACTGGTTGAGCCAGCGGGCGAGCTTGCCGTCGAGCCAGTCGGTGGCTCCGCTGATCACCAGGACCAGCAGAGCGAGCAGGTCGGCCTGCGGGCCGAGCAGCAGCCAGAGGAAGACCGGCACGCCGGCCAGGCGGATCACGCTGAGCAGGTTGGGCAGCGTCCACCAGGGATCCGCCCACACGTCTCGCGCGACCTCGCGGATCCGGTCCAGACCGGGGTCTGCCGGCCCCGAGTGGTCCTGCCCCGCTTCGGCCCGCGGCCCGCTCGTGGTGTTTTCCGTGGTGCGCTCGGCGTCCTGCACCACGAGCCTCCCCTGAATGGTTGTGCGCACTGCCCCGCAACGGGTGCACACCTGTGCATCCTTACCCGATCAGGGTCTCATATGGCCAGCGCAACCCACTTGGCGGCCAGCCTGAGGCGGGACAGCCTGCGGCGCGGGAAGAACCACCGCGGATTCAGCCGCGAGTGCGGCTCCAGCCCCGGCGGCGCAACTCGGCATCGGTGAGGAACCGGGCTCTGCCGCGATCGTCCACGCCCGCCCAGCGGGCGCCCGCGGTTCCCTCTCGGACGTAGGAGTGGCCGCCGCTCCAGACCACGCTGCACGGCGCGGTCGGTAGGTCGTTCGGCTCGTCGACGGTCGCTGTGGCCCTGGGAGGCTCTGCCGGTTCCATCGTGCTCATCAGTTCGTAGCACCTCCGATTCATTTGTCGGCGCGGGACACCTCGGTGTTAGCCCGGCCATCGGCTCGTCGCCGATTGTGGGGCCTGCGAGTCGCACTGTCGCGCCGGAAACGCGCCCCCAGCGCCCAGCGGCGCGGCGGCGTCGCCGAATCGCATCAGGTGTGAGCGCGACCGAACTCCGTTCCCCCGTTCGTCCGAGCGCCGATGTTCGACGCGATCGCTTTCGCTCGTGACGAACGCGTTTCGGCCGAACGGCGGCGCGAGCCCCTGGCGCCGAGATCCGATCTGGGGTACTACACAGGCGGTGTCACAGCGGACGCGGGAGGTAGTCGCAGCGATGGGTGAGTACGCGGAGAACTACCGGCGGAGCCTGGCCGACCGCGAGGGCTTCTGGCTCGACGCGGCGCGGGCGATCGAGTGGGACCGCGAGCCGACGCGGGCGCTGGACGATTCCGACGCGCCGATGTACCGCTGGTTCCCCGACGGCGAGGTCAACACCTGCTTCAACGCGCTGGACCGCCACGTGCGCGACGGGCGAGGTGAGCAGCCCGCGCTGATCTGGGACTCGGCGATGACCGGCGTCGTGCAGACCTGGACCTACCGCGAGCTGCTCGACCGGGTCGCGCTGTTCGCCGGAGCGCTGCGCGCGCAGGGCGTGACCAAGGGCGATCGGGTGGTGCTGTACCTGCCGATGATCCCTGAGGCGGCGATCGCGATGCTGGCGTGCGCGCGGATCGGCGCGGTGCACTCGGTGGTCTTCGGCGGCTTCGCGCCCAAGGAGCTGGCCGCGCGCATCGACGACGCCCGGCCGAGCGTGATCGTGGCGGCCTCCTGCGGGCTGGAGCCCAACCGGGTCGTGGAGTACAAGCCGATCGTCGACGAGGCGCTGCGGCAGACCGAGCACCAGCCCGGCAGGGTGATCGTGCTCCAGCGCGACCAGGCGCGCGCCGAGCTGGGCCCGCGCGACATCGACTGGCAGGAGGCGGTCGAGGGCGCCGAACCGGCCGACTGCGTGCCGGTGGCCGCCACCGACCCTCTCTACGTGCTCTACACCTCCGGCACCACCGGCAAGCCCAAGGGCGTGGTGCGCGACAACGGCGGCCACGCGGTCGCGCTGCGCTGGTCGATGGCCAACATCTACGACATCTCCCCCGGCGAGGTCTTCTGGACCGCCTCGGACGTGGGCTGGGTGGTCGGCCACTCCTACATCGTCTACGCGCCGCTGCTGACCGGGGCGACGACGGTGGTCTACGAGGGCAAGCCGGTGGGCACCCCGGACGCGGGCGCGTTCTGGCGGGTCATCGCCCAGCACCGCGTCAAGGCGCTGTTCACCGCGCCGACGGCGCTGCGCGCGATCAAGCGGGTCGACCCTGACGGCCGGCTGCTCGCCGAGCACGACATCTCCTGCCTGGAGACGCTGTTCCTGGCCGGTGAGCGGCTGGACCCGGAGACCTACCACTGGGCGGCGGCGCAGCTGGGCGTGCCCGTGATCGACCACTGGTGGCAGACCGAGACGGGGTGGCCGATCTGCGCGAACCTGCGCGGGTTGGAGCCGATGCCGGTCAAGGCGGGTTCTCCGACGGTCCCGGTGCCGGGCTACGAGATCGCGGTGCTGGACCAGGCGGGTGAACCGCTGCCGCCGGAGACCGACGGGGCGATCTGCCTGAAGCTCCCGCTGCCGCCGGGGACGCTGCCGACGCTGTGGGGCGACGACGAGCGGTTCCGCGAATCCTACCTGTCGCGCTACGAGGGCTACTACCTCACCGGCGACAACGGCTACGTCGACGCCGACGGCTACGTGTTCGTCATGGGCCGCACCGACGACGTGATCAACGTGGCCGGCCACCGGTTGTCGACCGGGTCGATGGAGGCGGTGCTGGCCGCGCATCCGGCGGTGGCCGAGTGCGCGGTGATCGGCGTGCACGACGAGCTCAAAGGCCAAGTGCCGCGCGGTTTCGTGGTGCTCAAGTCCGGTGTGGACATCTCTGCCGGGACGCTGCGCGAGGAGCTGGTGACGGCGGTGCGCGACCAGATCGGACCGGTGGCGGCGTTCCGCGACGTGGCGGTGGTCGACGGGCTGCCCAAGACGCGCTCGGGCAAGATCCTGCGCAAGTCGATGCGCGAGATCGCCGATCGGGGCGACACCGCCGTGCCCTCGACGATCGAGGACCCGTCGGTCCTGGACCAGCTCCGCCCCTCGCTGCGCGGGAACGGCTAGGCCCGGCGACGGCTACCGCCCGCGGATCCCGTCGAGGAGGAAGGTGGTGCGGCGGTCGTAGTCCTCCCGGCGGGGGCGGGTTCCGTGCTTGAGAGCGAGCGCGGTGTCGTGCAGGAGCGCGTGGAGGTCGTCCGCGGAGAACTCGTCCCGCAGCGCGCCCGCAGCGCGGCTCATCTCGATGAGCTCCTCGTTGATCTCGCCTGCTACCCGGCAGATCTCCAGCAAGCTCTGCGCATCGGGGTAGACCTGCAGCATCGCGTCGTTGGCGGCGGGTTGGCGGTACTGCAGGTCGCGGATCGCGGTGACGTAGTGCGCGAACCGCTCCCAGGGGTCGCCGATGGCGCGGGTGCGGTCGATGATGCCGCGCAGCTCGACCGCGACGACCTCTTCGATGACGGCTTCGATGAGACCGATCCGTCCGCCGAACCGGTTGAAGATCGTCGCCTTGCTCACCCCCGCCGCCTTGGCGACCTCCTCCAGCGGCACGGTGAGGCCCCGCCCGCGGAAGGCATCGATCGCGGCCTGCCGGATCTGGTCGGCGTTGCGCTTGGCGTCGGCGCGCAGGCGGGGGCCCGCGGGTGCTCCACCGCTCATTCCCGCACCTCCCTCACCGCGCCCACAAGTTGACCCGATCGGTCAGCTTACCTACGGTGGCGACGCAGGACAAAGCTGACCACATGGGTCAACTTATGAGCTGAAGGGCGCGAGCATGATCGTTGTCACCGGTGCGACCGGCGGGCTGGGCGGCGCCACCGTCGAGCACCTCCTCCAGCGCGTGCCCGCCGAGCGGATCGGCGTCAGCGTCCGCGACGCAGGCAGAGCTCGTCACCTCGCCGACCGCGGAGTGCGCGTGCGACAGGGCTCCTACGAGGACCAGGCCGCGTTGCGCGACTCGTTCGAGGGCGCCGAGCAGGTGCTGCTGGTGTCCGGCAACGACCCGATCGCCGACGTCGTCAGGCTGCACGGCAACGCGATCGAGGCCGCCGCGGCAGCCGGTGCCCAGCGATTGATCTACACGAGCCAGCACGCGGCCACCCCCGGCAACCCGTACCCGCCGTCGCAGATCCACGTCGCCACGGAGGCGATGCTCGCCGACTCCGGCATCGGCTGGACCTCGCTGCGCAACGCCGCCTACGGCCCGCTCGACGAGGTGCTCGGCCCGTGGTCGCGAACCGGGAAGATCGCCCAGCCGGCCGACGGCCCCGTCCCCTACACCGACCGCGCGGACGTGGCCGAAGGCACCGCGGTGGTCCTGGCCGCCGGCCACCACCTCGACGGCCCCGTCACCCTCAGCGCCTCGACCGCCGTCACCTTCGACGATCTCGCCGAGACCGCCTCGCATCTCATCGGCCGCACCGTCGAGCGCGTCGTCGTGGACGATGAGCAGTGGATCGCGGGGCAGATCGCGAGCGGCATGTCGCCGGAAGTGGCCGGTTTCATGCTCACCTGGTACCAGGCCGCCCGCGCCGGCCACTTCGCTGAAGCCGATCCGCTCCTGTCCGAACTGCTCGGACGCGAACCCCGGACCGTCGCCGAGCGACTCGCGGACGGCATCGCCGGGTGAGCCGCTGCCGGGCGGCCGCCGGTCCGATACGTCCGTTCGGAGGCTTCCGGGTTCCGTTTTGGTCTATACCTTTGTGGGCACCGTTCCCCCGAGGATGGAGCCGACAACGATGAGCGCACGACCACGATCGAGAGCGGCGAAGGCAGGACTGGCCGTCGTCGCCGGAGCTCTGCTGGCTGCTGGAACCGTGACCCCGGCGAGCGCCGAACCCGCCTCCGCGATGGACACCATCGTGCCCGCGCCGGAGTCGGTGACGCCGAACCCGGCGGCCGAGTTCGAGCTGTCCGAGCGGACCGCGATCCTGGCGCCCGGCGAGGCGGCCGGGGTCGGCGAGTACCTGGCGGGCGTGCTGCGGCCCTCGACCGGTTTCCCCGTGCCGGTCAACCCCGCGCTGCCCGGAACCGGTGACATCGCGCTGGCGCTGGACGGAGACCCGGCGCTGGGCCCGGAGGGCTACCACCTGCAGGTCGCCGACGACGCGGTGCGGGTGCAGGCGACCAGCACCGACGGCCTGTTCAACGGCGTGCAGACGCTGCGCCAGCTGCTGCCCGCGAGCATCGAGAGCCCGACGGCGCAACCCGGGCCGTGGACGATGCCCGGTGGCGAGATCGCCGACAAGCCGCGCTTCGGGCACCGGTCAGCGCAGCTGGACCCGGCGCGGCACTTCTTCACCGTGGACATGGTCAAGCGCTACATCGACCAGGTCGCCAAGTACAAGATCAACAAGCTGCACCTGCACCTGACCGACGACCAGGGCTGGCGGCTCCAGATCAACAGCTGGCCGCGGCTGACCGAGGTCGGCGCGCAGACCGAGGTCGGCGGCACGCCGGGCGGGTTCTACACGCAGCAGGACTACACCGAGATCGTCGACCACGCCGCGTCCCGCCACATGGCGGTCATCCCCGAGATCGACATGCCGGGGCACACCAACGCCGCGCTGTCGTCCTACGCCGAGCTCAACTGCGACGGCGTGGCACCGCCGCCCTACACCGGCATCGACGTCGGGTTCAGCTCGCTGTGCGTCGACAAGGACATCACCTACACCTTCGTCGAGGACGTCATCCGCGAGGTCGCGGCGCTGACCCCCGGCCCGTACCTGCACATCGGCGGCGACGAGGCGCACTCCACCACCGACGAGGACTACGTGGCCTTCATGTCGAAGGTGCTGCCGCTGGTGGAGAAGTACGGCAAGAAGCCGCTCGGCTGGCACGAGTACGGCAAGGCCGCCCCGCAGGGCGACGCGGTGCTGCAGTTCTGGGGGACCACCAACGGTGATCCGCTGCTCACCGATGCCGTGGCGCGCGGCAACAAGGTCCTGGCCTCACCGGCGAACAAGTCCTACCTGGACATGAAGTACGACGAGAACACGCCGCTGGGCCTGCAGTGGGCCGGGTTCATCGAGGTCGCCGACGCCTACGGCTGGGACCCGGGCAGCTACTTGCAGGGCGTGCCGGAGGAATCGGTGCTCGGCGTGGAGGCGCCGATGTTCAGCGAGACGCTGGAGACCTCCCAGCACATCGAGTTCATGGCGTTCCCACGGCTGCCGGCCATCGCCGAACTCGGCTGGTCGGCGAAGGACGCGCTGAACTGGGAGTCGTTCAAGGACCGGCTGGCCGGTCAGGGACCTCGCTGGCAAGCGGCGGGCCAGGACTTCTACCGGAGCCCCCAGATCCCGTGGCAGGAGTAGGGTTTGCCGGCGCTCGCGCGGAACGTCCTTCGCACCGAGGGGCGTTCCGCGCGCGGCTCAACCGTTGACCTTGGGTTCGAGGACCTTCCACCAGTCCGCGAGGGTCGGGCGTTCGGCGAGATCGGCGAAGGTGATCTGGACGCCTTGCTTGCGCCACTGCTCGACGAGGGTCATGATCCGCACCGAGTCCAGGCCCCAGTCGATGAGGTCCTCGTCGTCGGTGAGTTCCGAGGGGTCTTCGTAGAGCAGTTCGGCGACCTGCTCGCGGACCGCCTCGAGGGTGAGCTTCTCAGCCATGGTTCGGGGTTCTCCTGGAAGGTGTTCCGGCTCAGGCAACTTCGGATTCGTGGGCGACGAGGTCGCGGGACAGGTTGCGGGTGGTGTCGACCACGCCGCAGTTGCGGGCGGCGTAGGAGACGGCCATGTCGTGGTCGGCTCGCGAGAAGTCGGCGACCGCGTCGGCGACGAAGAACGCCTGGACCTCCTGCTGGAAGGCCTCCGCGGCGGTCATCAGGCACCCGATGTGCGCGTAGATGCCGGTGATGATCAGCTGGTCGCGGCCCCACTCCTGCATCCGGCGCCGCAGGTCCGTGCGCTGGAACGCGCTGTAGCGCCACTTGGTCAGCTGGACGTCACCCGCTCCGGGCGCCAGCTCGTCGATGATCGCCTCCATCGCCGGGTCGGCGACCCCCGGGCCCCACCACTCCAGCTGCAGTCCGCGCTGCTCCGGGGTCTGACCACCCGGCTGGGCGCAGTAGACCACCGGAACGCCCGCGGCGCGGGCCCGTTCGCGCAGCAGCCCGATGTTGGGCACGACCTGGTTCAGCGGTTCGGCGCCGGGGGTGAAGGCGTTGACGAAGTGCCGCTCCATGTCGTGGATCAGCAGCACCGCGCGTTCCGGGTCGGACCGCCAGGAGACCTTGTTCGCCGGTAGCTCGCCGTCCTGCGGAACGGTGTAGGGTGCGATGCTCGGAAGCGCCACGGGCTCCCCCTTCGATGTCTTCTGATGGTGAGAAGTCGTTGTCAGCGGACGAGTTTCGGCACCAGCTCGCGAGTGATGGCCTCGCGCAGGTCGCGCTTGGAGACCTTGCCGACGCCGGTCTGCGGGAACCGCTCGACGAACACCACGCGGTCCGGGACCTTGTAGCCGGCCAGCCCGCGCTCGCGAACGAACTTGATCAGCTCGCGCGCCTTCGGCCGCTCACCGCGCGGGACGACGAACGCGCAGGTCCGCTCCCCCAGGTAGTCGTCGGGCGTGGAGACCACGGCGGCGTCGTGCACGGCGGGGTGGGCCAGCAGGTGGTTCTCGACCTCCTCCGCGGCGACCTTCTCGCCGCCTCGGTTGATCTGGTCCTTCGCCCGGCCTTCGACGACGATGTTGCCCTCGGCGGTGAACCGGACGACGTCGCCGGTGCGGTAGAAGCCCTCGGGGGTGAAGGCGCGCGCGTTGTGCTCATCGGCCTTGTAGTAGCCGCGGATCGTGTACGGCCCCCGGGTCAGCAGGTGCCCGGTCTCCCCCGCCGCGACGGGGTTGTCCTCGTCGTCGACCACGAGCACCTCGTCGTCGGCCGAGATCGGCCGTCCCTGGGTGGTGACGATGACGTCCTCGGGGTCGTCCAGCCGCGTGTAGTTGACCAGGCCCTCGGCCATGCCGAAGACCTGCTGCAACGTGGCACCGAGCACCGGGCGGACCCGACGGGCGACCTCCTCGCTGCACTTGGCGCCGCCGACCTGCAGCACCTCCAGGCTGGACAGGTCGTGCTCGGCCTCGGCGGCCGCGTCGAGCCACAGCAGCGCCAGCGGCGGCACCGCGGCGGTCAGCGTCACCCGTTCCCGCTCGACGAGCGGGAAGACCTCGTCGGGGCTGGGCCGGCGGGCGAGCACGACCCGGCCGCCGGCGTGCAGCACGCCGAAGGTGCCGGGCGAGCTCATCGGGAAGTTGTGCGCGGCGGGCAGCGCCACGAGGTAGACGGTGTCCTCGGTGACGCCGCAGAGCTCGTTGCTGGCGCGGAAGGAGTAGATGTAGTCGTCGTGGGTGCGCGGGATCAGCTTGGGCACGCCGGTGCTTCCGCCGGAGAGCTGCAGGAACGCGATGTCGCTCGGCGTGGGCTCGTCCAGCTCCGCCGGATCGGCGTCCACATCGGACAGCGCGGTGAACTCGCCGGGGTCGCCGACGACGAACACCCGCAGCCCTTCCTGCTTCGCGGCGACGTCGGCCGCCAGCGCCCGGTGGTCGAATCCGGCCTCGGTGTCGACGGTGATGTAGGCGGCGGCTTCGCTGAACTCGCAGAAGTAGGAGATCTCGGTCATCCGGTGCGAGGGCAGCGCGAACACCGGCACCGCGCCGAGCCGGAACAGCCCGAAGCAAACCTCGAAGAACTCGGCGACGTTGGGCAGCTGGACGACGACCCGGTCTCCCTTGCCGACGCCGCGCTCGCGCAGCCCGGCCGCCAGCCGGTCGGCGCGGCGGTCCAGTTCGCCGTAGGTGATCCGCCGTTCGCCCTCGACGACGGCCACGCGGTCGGGGTGCTTGGTGGCGCGCACCCGCAGCAGCTGGCCGAAGGTGTAGCCCTGCCAGTACCCCGCGGCGCGGTAGCGCTCGGCGAACTCGTCCGGCCAGAGCGTCACGCCGTGCAGATTTGCGATCATGATCGGCTGATTTCCCCTCAGAAGGCCTGGTTCAGGCCCATCGCGGTGAGCGCGGTGCGGAACTTCGCCGAGGTCTCGGCGAGCTCGTCGGCCGGGTCGGAGCCCGGAACGATCCCGGCACCGGCGAACAGCCGCATCTCCTGGTCCTCGACCTCCGCGCAGCGGATGGCCACCACCCACTCGCCGTCACCGGCGGCGTCGCACCAGCCCACCATTCCGGCGTAGTAGCCGCGCTCGAACGGCTCCGTCTCAGCGATGACCTCGCGAGCCCGGTCGATCGGGGTGCCGCACACCGCCGGGGTCGGGTGCAGCGCGTCGGCCAGGTGCAGCGAGGTCGTCGAGCCGTCGCGCAGCTCGCCGGTGATCTCGGTGGCCAGGTGCCACATCGCGTTGGTGCTGACCACGGTCGGCGCCTGCGGCACGTGCAGTTCGGTGCAGAACGGGCGCAGCGCCTCGGCCACGGCTTCCACCACCACGGCGTGCTCGCGGTGGTCCTTCTCCGAGGCCGCCAGCTCGGCGGCGCGCCGCCGGTCCTCGTCCGGGTCGGTGCTGCGCGGCCGGGATCCGGCCATCGGGTTGGAGCGGACCTCGTTGCCGCGCCGGGACACCAGCAGCTCGGGGCTGGCACCCAGGAAGGTGCGCTCCAGCGGGGGCTGCGGGCCGTAGCTGTCGCGGGTTCCGTCCTCGCCGCGCCGCGGCAGGTCGACGGCGTAGGTGTAGCTGGCGGGGTCGGCCATCGCCAGGTTGCGCAGCACCTCGCGGACGTCGATCGACTCGGCCGAGGTCAGCTCCAGGCTGCGCGCCAGCACGGCCTTGGTGAGGTCACCGTCCTCCATGCGCCGCAGCGCCCGCGCGACACCGCGCTCGTACTCCTCGGGTTCCGGGACCGGTCGCACAGAGCAGGCGGGCGTGGAAACCGATTTCTGCTGCGGCACCAGCACGTTCAGCGGTTCGGCGCGCACGACCTCCTCGGGCAGCACCAGGTGTGCGGGCAGGGTGCCGCCGAAGGGCACCGCCCCGACCACCATCGGGTTGCGGCGGCCGAACTCGACGGCGCCGTCGAGGAATTCCTGCATCCGCGCGGGTAAGTCCGAGCGCGCGCACTGGGTCTTGGACATGGTGGCGGCCACGCCTCGGGTCAGCAGCACCCCGCGCGGGCTGGAGAACAGGAACGACTGGCCCTGCTCGTAGGCGGCCAGCAGGCGTGCGGCGGCGTCGTCGGCGAGTGCGTCGTCAACGGCGTCGATGCGCCCGTCGGTCTCGATCGTGGTCATGACAACCTTTCGGCGAATCGCGGAGGTCAGGCGCGCAGCGTGGCGCCGCCGTCGACGTACAGGTCGTGCATCGTGATGTGCCCGGCCTCCTCGGAGGCGAGGAAGACCACCGCGTTGGCGATGTCGTCCGGGGTGGCGAGCTTGCGCAGCGGGATGCCGGCCTTGTAGGTCTCCAGCGAGCCGGCGATGACCCGGTCCGGGCCGTTGCCGTCGGTCCACATCCCGCGCTGCATGTCGGTGTCGGTGGAGCCGGGCGCGACGACGTTGCAGCGGATGCCGTGCTCGGCCAGCTCCAGGCCCAGCGACTTGGTGAACATCGTGGCGGCGGCCTTGGACGCGGCGTAGGCGGCCATCGAGTGGCGCGGCACGCCCGCGGCGTTGGAGCCTACCGTGACGATGGAGCCCCTGCGCCGCGAGATCATGTGCTTGGACACCTCCCGGCACACGTTGAACACGCCGGTGGTGTTGACCGCGAAGGTGCGCTGCCACTCGGCGTCGGTGAGCTCCTGCACCGTCGCGACCTGCAGCACGCCCGCGACGTTGGCGAGCACGTCGACGGGACCCTGCTCGGCTTCGACGCGCGTGACCACCTCGGTGACCGCGGCCGGGTCGGCCACGTCGGCGCGGTAGGCGCGCACCCGGTGCCCTTCGGCGGCGAGCGCCTCGGCCGTCTCGTCGGCCTTGTCCCCGTTGCGGTCCACTACCGCGACGTCGGCTCCCAGCTGGGCGAACGCTCTCGCCACAGCGGCACCGATACCCTGGCCGGCGCCGGTCACGATGGCAACCTTGCCGCTGATTCCCGTGCGGTTCATCTCGCCCTTCACTCAACTGAGGCTAGCCTAACCTTCGTCAGGCGAGCCTGAGTTTAGAACATGAACCGGACGCGAATCTCCCGCCATTGAGGTGGCATTGATCACCGACGACGCACGGTCATCGGGCGAATCCGCTGCTCGCATGGGAGCAACGGCACGTACCGGACGATCCGGTGGATCAGCGGGCGACTCCGCGGGCGAAGCCGAGTTCCACCAGGTCCTGCGGGCGCAGCCTGAGGTGTCCGGCGAGGTCGGGGACCTCGGAGGCCTCGCGCTTGAGGATCGCCGCGGCGGATTCCGGGGCGATCACCGCGAAGTAGGCGTCGGGGGTCACCCAGGTGCTGTCCGGAGCCGCCAGCGCCAGCGCACCGCCGGAGCCGCCCTCCCCGATGACCAGCGTCGTCACCGGCACGCTCGCGTCGGCGACGGCGCCGAAGACCTCCGCGATGGCCGGTCCCACACCGGCTCGCTCCGCCTCGGCGTCGTTGGCGGCGCCGGGGGTGTCGACCAGCGTGAGCACGGGGATGCCGAGCTTGTCGGCGAGCCGGATCAGGCGTGCCGCCGTGCGGAAACCGGCCGGGGAGTTCCGGCCGCCGGTCTGCGCGGCGAAGGCCACCGTGCGCCCGTCGTGATCGCCGAAACCGCAGATCATGCCCTCGTCGCGACCGCCCGCGCGGTCCCCGGCGATCTCGAACCGGGCGCTGAAGTAGGCGTCCAGGTAGTCACCGGCGCGCGGACGGTCGGTCGCGCGGGCGCGCTCGACGGCCTGCATGCCCGTCTCCGGCAACCGCTGCGCGCCGAGCGCGGCCGGGAGCGGGGCCGGTTCCGGCGAGCGGGTCACGCCGGCCGGGTGCAGCAGCGACACCAGTTCGGCGAGCACCTGCGGCAGGTCCGCTTCCTCGACGACGCGGTCCACCTGGCCGTCGGCGAACTTGCCCTCGGCGCGGAAGTCCTCGCCGTCGTCGCCCGCCGAGCGCACGCGGGCGCCGCCGAAGGAGATGCGGGCATCGGGGGCGGCCAGCGCGACGTCGGCGGCCGCGCCCATCGCGGCCCACATGCCGCCGGTGGTCGGATCGCGCAGCACCGCGATGTGCGGGATGCGGTCCTGCCCGGCCAACCGGCAGGCGCGGGTGATCGCCTGGAGCTGCTGCAGCGCGCGGATGCCCTCCTGCATGCGGCTACCGCCGGAGGCGATCAGCGAGATCACCGGGAGCCGCTGCTCGCGGGCGTGCTCGAAGGCGGCCACGATGCGCGCGCCGGTGTCCTCACCGACCGAGCCGCCGAGGAAGGCGAAGTCGAAGGCGATCAGCACGGCTTCCCGCTCGCCGAGCCCGGCCCGGCCGCACAGCACCGATTCGTCGGTGTCGGCGCGGCCGGAGGCGCGGGCGCGCTGGTCGGCGTAGCCGGGCCAGTCGAGCGGGCCGTCGGCGCTGATGCGCCGCGACGGCGGCTCGAACTCCACGAAGCCCTGCCCGATGGCCTCGACCAGCGCGCGCACCGCGCTGTGCTCAGCCATTCCCGGTTTCCTTCTGCAGGGCCTTCTTCTGGACCTTGCCCATCTCGTTGCGCGGCAGCGCGTCGCGGAAGCGGACCTCGCGCGGGCGCTTGTGCGGGGTGAGCAGCCGGGCCACGTGGTCGACCAGCTCGGCGTCGGCGACCTGCGAGCCGGGCGCGGTCACCACCCAGGCGATGATGCGCTCGCCCAAGTCGGCGTCGGCCTCGCCGGTGACGGCGACCTCGGCCACCGCGGGGTGCTCCAGCAGGCAGTTCTCGATCTCTCCCGCGCCGATCTTGTAGCCGCCGCTCTTGATGATGTCGGTGGCCTTGCGGCCGACGATGCGGATGTACCCGTCGGGAGCGCGGGTGGCCATGTCGCCGGTGCGGAACCAGCCGTCGGCGAAGGCGGCCTCGGTGGCGTCCGGGCGGTTGAGGTAGCCGCTGAACAGGTTGGCGCCGCGCACCAGGATCTCGCCGACGGTCTCGTCATCGCTGGTGGTGATCTCCGCGCCCTGCTCGTCGACGAGCTTGAGCTCGACGCCCGCGAAGGGCTTGCCGACGTAGCCGGGGCGGCGGTCGCCGTCGGCGCGCACACCGCAGTTCATGATCGTCTCGCTCATGCCGTAGCGCTCGACGACGCGCTGGCCGGTGAGCCGCTCGATGCGCTCGTGCTCCACGGCGGGCAGCGCAGCCGAGCCCGACACCAGCAGGCGGGCCTTGCCGACGGCCTGACCGATCTCCGGGTCGTTCTCGGCGTCCTCGGCGAGCCGGTGGTACATGGTCGGGACGCCGAACATCATCGTGGCCGGGCCGGAGAGCTCCTCGGCGATCGCCTTCGAGGAGAACTTGCCCAGGTGGTGCACGGTTCCGCCGAGGCGGACCGGGCCGAGGGTGCCCAGGATCAGGCCGTGCACGTGGAACAGCGGCAGCGCGTGCGCCAGCACGTCGGCCGAGGTCCACTCCCAGGCCTCGGACAGGGCGTCGAGGTTGGCGCTCAGCGCGCGGCGGGGCAGCACGACGCCCTTGGGCGGGCCGGTCGTGCCGGAGGTGTAGACGATCAGCGCGGGCGCGTCGCCGCCGGCTTCGGCGGGCAGGTCGCCACCGCGCGCGGTCACGTCGATCTCGGCGACCTGGACGTCGCCGAGCCCGGCGGGCGGGGTGAAGCCGGGTTCGGCGAGCAGCAGTTCCGGCTCGCTGTCGCCGAGGATGTGGGCGAGCTCCCGCTCCCCCACCTTCGGGTTGATCGGCACCACGGCGGCACCGGCGCTCAGGCCGCCGATGACGGCGGCGGCGGTCTCCAGCGTGTTGGTGGCCCACACCGCGACGCGGCGCTTCCCGGCGACGCGCTCGGCGATCGCACCGGCGAGACCGGCCAGTTCCCGGTATGTCAGGGCCCGTGCGCCGAAACGCAGCGCCTCGGTGTCGTCGGGTTCGCGCAACTTCGGGAACAGCACCTGGTCGGCCATGGCCACCTCCGGGTCCTCACCGGGCAATTTCTCACCGGCGGACCCGCACCGCCCGACGAGCCGGGCCGGCAGTGGTCCACTGGCTGATCCAACTTTTGCCGTCTGGGACGAAACGAGTCAAGGGAATGTGGCAGAATTGGCTCAGCCAGTTTGCCTCTTTCCGATTCAGGAGCGCGCCGGTGTCCGATTCCCTCCGCCCGCTGAACCGACCGCGCCTCTACGAGCAGGTCGTCCAGCGGTTGCGCGAGCACGTGGCGGACTCCGGCCTGCGCACGGGCGACCGACTGCCCCCGGAGCGCACCCTCGCCGAACAGCTCGGCGTGAGCCGGGCGTCGGTGAAGCAGGCGATCGTGGTGCTGGAGGTGCAGGGCTTGGTCGAGGTCCGGCACGGCGGCGGGACCTACCTGCTGCGCGAGTCGCTGGAGGTCGAGCCGGTCGAGGAGCTCGTCGAGCGCAAGCGTCGGCTGCCCGACGTCCTCGACGCCCGCGAGGGCATGGAGACCAAGCTCGCCGAGCTGGCCGCCCAGCGGCGCACCGACGAGGACATGGCCGAGATCGACGCCGCGCTGTCCGCGATGCGCGCCGAGATCGAGGACGGCGAGATCGGTCAGGACGGCGACCGGCGGTTCCACGCCGCGGTGACCGCCGCCGCGCACAGCGCGCTGCTGGCCGAGTTCATGCGCACCATCGCCGCGGAGATCGCCGAGAGCCGCAACGAGTCGCTGCGGCAGCCGCGCAGGCCGTCGAAGTCGCTGGCCCAGCACGAACGCATCGCCGAGGCGATCCGCAACGGCGACGCCAAGGCCGCCGCCTCGGCCATGGCGCGCCACCTGCGCACGGTCAGCCGGGTGCGGCTGCTGGACTGGGACCCCGAGGGCTGATCCCGGCTTCACCCGATAGGCTGCCGCAAGTTTCTCTCGTGGGGGTCAGCGCTTCGGTGATCGGGTGGTTGTTGGGCACGGCGGGCACCGCTGCCCTGGGCGCGGTCTTCCCGCTGGTCAACATCGAGCTCTACCTGCTCGGCGTGGTCCCCACCGTGCAGAGCGTGCCGTGGTGGGCCTTCGCGCTGGCCGCCGCGATCGGCCAGGTCGCCGCCAAGACGCTGTTCTACCTCGCCGGCAAGGGCGGGTTCGCGCTCGGCGAGCGGCTGAGCAAGCGGGTCCAGAAGGAGCGCACCGGGCGCTGGGCGGCCTGGGTCGAGCGGTTCCACCAGCGCACCCAGGAGCACCCCTGGTGGGGCATGACCGTTCTGGCGGTCAGCGCCGTTCCCGGCATCCCGCCGTTCAGCCTGATGTCGTTGCTCTCCGGCGCTGCCGGGCTCCCCCTGCTGGGTTACCTCGCCGCGAGCCTGGTCGGGCGCATCGGGCATTTCCTCATCGTCGCGGGCGCACCCGAACTGGTCAGCTGGCTGGGTTCCTGACCCGAAGAGGTGGCGCGCGCATAGTTCGGCCGCGCGAGGGGAAACCACAGATCGGTCGGGCGTTTCGACACGAGGGGAGCCGATCTCGATGGCCAACGGCGATGCCAAGCACGAGCAGCTGGACGGGGTCCGCGCCGATCTCACCGACACCGAGCTGACCACGCAGCAGGGCGTGCGGGTCGACCACACCGACGACTCGTTGCAGGCCGGTGAGCGCGGTCCGACGCTGCTGGAGGACTTCCACTTCCGGGAGAAGGTCACCCACTTCGACCACGAGCGGATCCCCGAACGGGTGGTGCACGCGCGAGGCGCGGGTGCCTACGGGCACTTCCAGCCCTACGACGGCTGGCTGGGCGAGCACACGGTCGCCAAGTTCCTGACCGACCCGAACGTGCGCACGCCCCTGTTCGTGCGGTTCTCCACCGTCGCGGGCTCGCGGGGTTCGGCCGACACCGTGCGCGACGTGCGCGGGTTCGCCACCAAGTTCTACACCGAGCAGGGAAACTACGACCTGGTCGGCAACAACATGCCGGTGTTCTTCATCCAGGACGGCATCAAGTTCCCGGACTTCGTGCACGCGGTGAAACCCGAGCCGCACAACGAGATCCCGCAGGCCGCCTCGGCGCACGACACCCTGTGGGACTTCGTCTCGTTGCAGCCGGAGACGTTGCACATGATCATGTGGCTGATGTCGGACCGGGCGCTGCCGCGCAGCTACCGGATGATGCAGGGCTTCGGCGTGCACACCTTCAGGCTGGTCAACGCCCAGGGCGAGGGCACGTTCGTGAAGTTCCACTGGAAGCCCTTGCTGGGCAGCCATTCCCTGGTGTGGGACGAGTGCCAGAAGATCGCCGGTGCGGACGCCGACTTCAACCGGCGCGATCTGTGGGACGCCATCGAGGCGGGCCAGTACCCGGAGTGGGAGCTGGGCGTGCAGCTGGTCGACGAGTCCGACGAGTTCGCCTTCGACTTCGACCTGCTGGACGCCACGAAGATCATCCCCGAGGAGCAGGTGCCGGTGCGGCCGGTGGGCAAGATGGTGCTCGACCGCAACCCGGACAACTTCTTCGCCGAGACCGAGCAAGTCGCCTTCCACACCGCCAACGTGGTGCCCGGCATCGACTTCACCAACGATCCCCTGCTGCAGGCCCGCAACTTCTCCTACCTGGACACCCAGCTGATCCGGCTGGGCGGGCCGAACTTCGCGCAGATCCCGATCAACCGGCCGGTCGCCGAGGTCTCGACCAACCAGCGCGACGGCTACGGCCAGCAGCGCATCCACCGGGGCCAGACGAGCTACACGCCCAACAGCCTCAGCGGCGGCTGCCCGGCCATCGCCGACACCGAGGTGTTCCGGCACTACCAGACCCGGGTGGACGGTGACAAGATCCGCCGCCGCAGCGAGAGCTTCACCGACCACTACAGCCAGGCCACGTTGTTCTGGAACAGCCAGTCCGACTGGGAGAAGGACCACATCGTTGACGCCTTCCGCTTCGAGCTCGGCAAGGTCGGCCACCAGCACGTGCGCGAGCGCGTCCTCGCCGAGCTCGTCCACGTCGACCCCGACCTGGCCGTGGCGGTCGCCCACGGGCTCGGGCTCGAACCGCCGCAAGGCGGCACCGAGAACCACGGGCGCAGCTCCCCGGCGCTGAGCTTGGCCAACTCCCCCGGTTCGGCCGCGACCCGCAAGGTCGCGGTGCTGGTCGCCGACGGGGTGGACGCCACCGAGGTGGAGCAGATCCGCCGCGAGCTGACCGATCGGGGCGCGGTGCCCGAAGTGCTGGGCGCCTCGCACGACGGGCGGGCGCGGGGAGCCGACGGGTCCGACGTGGAGATCGACGTCGCCGCCCGCACCGCGATGTCGGTGGTCTACGACGGCGTGATCGTGCCCGGGGGCGCCGAGAGCGCCCGGGCGCTGGCCGCCGACGGGCACGCTGTGCACTTCGTCGCCGAGACCTACAAGCACCACAAACCCGTCGCCGCCAGCGACGAGGGCCTGGAGGTGCTGCGCAGGGCCGGGATCACCGAGCAGGTGAGCACGCCGACCGACGGCGACGGGCTGGTCGTCGAGCGGGGCGTCGTGCTGGCCGCGAACACCGGTGGCGCGCTGCCGGACGGCTTCGTCGAGGAGTTCGCCACCGCCCTGGGCAAGCACCGCGTGTGGGATCGGGACACGGCCGTCATCCCCGCCTGATCTGCACCAAGTGCGCGGTTCGGGGTTCTGCGGTGATCACCCGCAGAACCCCGCCGCGCACAGAGGGTGACGTTGAGTACCGGTCGTGTCACACTCCGCGAGCCCGAAGGAGCCGTCGCGGGTGACATCTTCTAACGTTCGGCTCCGTGAACTTTCTGCGAACGATGCCCGTCGAGGACATCCTCACCCGGGGCGAGCGCAGCGGCCTGGTCCGCCGGCTCACCGGTAAGGAACTCGTCGGGTTCGGCATCGGAATCATCATCGGCACCGGCGTGTTCACCCTCGCCGGGATCGAGGCCAAGGACCACGCCGGTCCCGCCGTCGTGCTGTCCTTCGTCATCGGCGGCATCGTGGCGGCGCTGGCGGCCCTGGCCTACGCCGAGCTGGCCTCGTCGGTGCCCACGGCGGGCAGCGCCTACACCTACGCCTACGCGACGCTGGGCGAGCTGTTCGCCTGGATCATCGGCTGGGACCTGCTGCTGGAGTTCGCCCTCGGCGCGGCGGTGGTGTCGCGGAGCTGGTCGGGCTACATCGCCAACCTGCTGGGCCTGCCGCAGGCGTGGTTCGGCGAGGACGCCACCATCAACGTGGGCGCGATGCTGATCATCGCGGCGCTGACCGCGGTGGCGGTCATCGGCATCCGCGAGTCCTCGTGGCTGACCAACGCGCTGGTCGTGGTCAAGGTCGCGGTGTGCGTGCTGGTCATCGTCGCCGGACTGTTCTTCGTCAACGGCGCCAACCTGGACCCGTTCGTCCCGCCGGCGCAGCCCGCCGAGAGCGGGGCGAGCGTCCTGGAGCAGCCGCTGGTGTCGGCGCTGCTGGGCATGGAGCAGTCGGTCTACGGCTTCGGCGGCGTGCTCACCGCGGCGGCCATCGTGTTCTTCGCCTACACCGGTTTCGAGGCGCTGGCCAACCTCGGCGAGGAGACCAAGCGCCCCCGGCGCGACCTGCCGGTGGGACTGCTGGGCAGCCTCATCGTCTGCACCCTGCTGTACGTGCTGGTGGCGTTCGTGCTGGCCGCGATGGTCGACTACCAGCAGATCGACGAGGGCGCCCCGCTGTCGGCGGCGTTCCAGTCGGTCGGCCAGCCGTGGGTGGCCGCGCTGATCTCGCTGGGCGCGGTGACCGGCCTGACCTCGGTGATGATGGTGGAGCTGGTGACCATCGGCCGCATCGGGTTCGCGATGAGCCGTGACGGCCTGCTGCCGCCGAAGCTGTCCCAGGTGCACCCGAAGTGGGGCACCCCGCACCGGATGACCATCGGTGGCGCGGTGGTGATCATGCTGCTGGCCGGGTTCATCCCGATCTCGGAGCTGTCGGACATGGTCAGCATCGGCGCGCTGTCCGGGTTCCTGATCGTGGCGCTGGCGGTGCCGGTGCTGCGACGCACCAAACCCGATCTGCACCGCCCGTTCCGGATGCCGCTGTCGCCGGTGCTGCCGGTCATCACCGCTCTGGCGTGCCTGTACCTGATGTCGAACCTGGACGTGGTGACCTGGCTGCGGTTCGCCGTGTGGCTGGGGCTGGGCCTGCTGATCTACTTCGGCTACGGCCGCAGGCACGCGCACCTCGGTCAGCGCAGCGGTCAGCCGGCGGAGGACTGACCGACAGGAGGGCCGGATCGGCGCTACGGTCGAGGGTGCCCGAGCCCATCATCTTGGAGGTTCGATGAATCCCGAGACGCCCGAGGCCGACGCCGTCGAGCAGTCGCGCCGTGCCGAGGACCTGCCCGGTGAGGACGAGGCCGTGCCGGCGGAAGTGCCGCTCGACGCCGATCCGGCCGATTTCTCCGAGCAGTCCCGAGAGGTGCCGGTCGAGGAGGACTACGACCGCTGACCGGTCCGACGACGCCGGGTCCCTCTGCTGGTCAGGGGCCCGGCGTCGTCGTCACGGCAGGACGCGGGTGGGGTTGAGGACGTTGTGGGGGTCCAGCGCGGCCTTGATCGCGCGCGAGGCCCACAGGCCGGCTTCGTCGAGCTCGCGGCCCAGCCAGTCGCGCTTGAGCTGCCCGATGCCGTGCTCACCGGTGATGGTGCCGCCGAGGTCCAGGCCGAGCTGCATGATCGCGTCGAAGGCCTGCTGGGCGCGTGCGGTCTCGTCGGCGTCGCCGTCGTCGAAGGCGACCACCGGGTGCATGTTCCCGTCACCGGCGTGACCGGAGCACAGCACCTGCACGCGGTGCTCCTCGGCGATGCGCTGCAAGCCCTCCACCAGGTCGACCAGGTGACGGCGGGGCACGCAGACGTCGTCGATGAGCAGCGCCTTGCCGAGCTTCTCGTGGGCGTCGCCGACCAGGCGCCGGGCCTGCATCAGCATCTCGCCCTCGGCGGCGCTGTCGGAGACCACGACCTCCGCCGCGCCCATCGCGCGCGCCACCCGCTCGAAGGCCGCGAGATCGGCCGGGGCGTCGGCTCCGCGGTCGGACTGCACCAGCAGCATGGCGGCCATGCCCTCGGGAAACCCCAGGTCGGCGATCTGCTGCACGGCCTTGACCGAGGAGGCGTCCATGAACTCCAGCACCGACGGCTGGTAGCCCTCCGCGAGGTAGCCGGAGACGGTCCGGGCCGAGCCGGCGACCCCGGGGAAGAACGCGACCGCGGTCAGCGGCTGGGCGCTGGCGGGACGCAGCGCGACGGTCACCTCGGTGACCACGCCGAGCGTTCCCTCGGCGCCGACCATCAGCCGGGTCAGGTCGTAGCCCGCGACGCCCTTGGCGGTGCGGCGCCCGGTCCGCATCACCCTGCCGTCGGCCAGCACGACCTCCAGACCGCGCACGAAGTCACCGGTCACGCCGTACTTCACGCAGCACATGCCGCCCGCGTTGGTGGAGACGTTGCCGCCGATGGTGGAGATGCTGCGCGAGCCCGGGTCCGGCGGGTAGAACAGGTCCTTCTCGGCGACCGCGGCGGCCAGCACGCCGTTGACGACTCCGGGTTGCACCACGGCCAGCTGCTCGTCGGGGTCGATGTCGAGGATGGCGTCCATCTTCTCCAGCGACAGCAGCACGCAGCCGTCCAGCGCGTTGGCCGCACCCGACAGGCCGGAGCGCGCACCCTGCGGGACCACCGGGACCCGGTTCTCGTGGGCCCACTTCAGCACCGCCGCCACGTCACCGGTGTCGTAGGCCCGCACGAGCGCGGCCGGGGTTCCGGCCGGGCAGAACGTGGCCCGGTCGCGGCTGTGCGCGGCCAGCACGTCCGGATCGTCGAACACACGGCCCTCGGGCAGCAGCGCCCGCAGCGCGTCGGTGGAGATCATCGCCTCGTCTCTCCCAGGCTTCGAACACAGGTCCTACCACCGCGAACCTAGCCCGCCGAACGCCCCGATCC